>JAHCMG010000303.1 GCA_019192585.1 Devosiaceae bacterium MH13 | reverse complement strand
CCCGCGCATCGAGTTTCGCAAAGATCTGTTTGCCGATGAGCGCGACGAAAACCTCAACGAGATCGGCAAGCCGGTCCGCCGCCAAGATATAGAAGGCCATGTGACGGGGCGGTCACCCTTCTATGACGACCACCTGTTCGAAGGCCTGTTGCACATGCGCTATGTGCGCTCGCCGCACCACCATGCGCGGATCCGGCGGATCGACGCGTCCCGCGCGCAGGGCATGCCCGGCGTGGTGCGCATCGTGACGTCGGCTGACGTGCCGGCGAACATGAACACGCTTCTGTCGCTGCTCGACTTCGGGCTTGATGATGAGCCGATCCTATCGGACAAAAAAGTCGCCTATGTCGGTGAGCCTGTGGTCGCGGTGATCGCGCAGACCGAAGCGCAGGCCCGCGCTGCGGTGAAGGCGGTTCAGGTGGACTATGAGGTCCTGCCGCACGTGCTCGACCCTGAAGACGCGCTGAAGCCCGGCGCGCCAACCGTCTGCGATGTCTATCCCGGCAACGCGTTCGTCTATCACGGCAAATACAATCATCAGAAGCTTCGTTACGGCGACGTCGATGCGGCCTTAAAAACCGCCGATCATGTGATCGAAAGCCGCCATCAGATGTCGCCCATCGAGCAGGCGCCGATTGAAACGTGCGGGGCGATCGCGGCGCCCGAACAGAACGGCCGCTATGTTTGCTACACGGGCACGCAAGGCCTGTTTTTCTCGCTTGGCACCGCCTCCAAAGTGCTCAACATGCCCTCGTCGCGGCTGCACTTCATTGGCGGCACGGTCGGTGGCGGCTTTGGCGGCAAGGTGGATTCCATCCACGAGCCGCTGGCGATCCTCGGTACCTTGCTCACCGGCAAGCCATGCAAGTCGCAGTGGGACCGCGAAGAAGAGATGCAGGTCGGCGCGCCTCGGGGCGCGGAGCGCTGGTACATCACCGATGGTGTGATGAATGATGGCCGCATCGTTGCGCGTAAGTTCACCGGCTACTTCGACGCCGGGGCGTACACGCGGCTCACCTCCTACGCGGTGATCAAATGCGTCGGCCACCTGCCGGGGCCGTACACGATCCCCAACGTGTCCGCTGACGTCTATTGCGTCTACACCAACCGCACGCCGGCGACGGCCATGCGCGGTTTCGGCGTGACCGGCGTCGATTTTTCGATCGAAGCGCATATGGACCAGGTTGCCGATAGGCTCGGCATGAACCCGATCGATCTGCGCATCCTCAACGCCTACCGCGATGGCGATATGAAGGCGCATCGGCGGACGGCCAAGAACTGCGCTTTTATCGAGTGCTGCCAGGTGGTGGCCGAGAAGGCGGGCGTGCCGATCAAGCCAGAGTCGAAAGCCGCCTCGTCGATGAAGGATGGCGGCGGCGCGCGCGGTCAGCTGCCGGCCTTCACGGCCACTGATGAGCATGGCCGCGTTGAAGGTTTCGAGGCCTGGTCTTACGCCAAGAAAGGCGGAGGGAACGCCACCACCGGCAGCGTGCCGTCTGGCCCGACAGCGCAACCGGCGCGGGCCACGACCCCGGCCCCAGTGGCGCAGCCAGCCTCCACGGCGACCGTTGCCACACCTACCGCCACCACTCCTGCACCGGCACCCGCAGCGTCTGAAGCGCCGGCGGCGACCAAGCGGCGGGCCCCGACGCGCTTTTCCTCGATTTCCGGCTTCAGGAGGCGCTGATGGCTATTCATACCGGGCGCGGCTTCTCCGCCATCAACTATCCCATCGGCATGAACCTTGGCGGCGACCCCTCGCAGGCGCTCGTCCATTCGAACCCCGACGGCAAGTTCACGGTCGCGCTCTCGGCCATCGATCTAGGGCAGGGCATGAAGTCCGTCACGCGGCAGATCGCGGCGGAAACGCTCGGCGTTCCGCTGGCCGACGTCTATGTCGACACCGCCGACAGCGATACCGGCCCCCACGATATGGGCTCGTTCGCGAGCCGCGGCACCCACCGGATGGGCAATGCCGTGATCCAGGCGGCGCTTGAAGGGCGCTCGGTGATGCTCGAAGCGGCGGCCGAAGAGCTTGAGGTTGACCCCGGTGATCTGGTGACCGACGGCCAAGGCAACATCCATGTGAAGGGCGCGCCATCGCGCTCCATCACCACGATGGCCGCGGCCCAGGCCGCACAATTCAAGCAGGGCCGGACCATCGCTGGCCGCGGGATCTTTCTGATCCCGCTGTCCGAGGTCGATCCGGACACCGGCGAGATGTCACCCGTCACCACCTTCGCCCACGCCGCCATGCTGGTGGAGGTCGAGGTGGATGATGAGACCGGCGAAGTGGCCATCACCGATATGCAGTCAGCCTATGAGGTCGGCCGGGCGCTCAACCCCGGCATGGTAGAGCAGCAGCTGCGCGGTGGTGCCTGGATGGGCATGAGCCATGCAGCGTGGGAGACGACTGAGCCCTACTACCCGCAGCGCGACCATGGCCCGGTGGACTTCAACAGCTACCTCATGCCAGGGCCGGGCGATCTGGCGCCGCATCACATCTCGGTGCTCGAGCGCCCCGCGCCCGACGGTCCCTATGGCGGCAAAGGCCCGGGCGAGATGTGCGCGAACCCGGTGCTGCCTGCGGTCGTCAACGCGATCTACGACGCTGTCGGCGTTCGTCTTTACGAGCTCCCCGTGACGCCGGAAAAGGTTCTGCGCGGGCTGCAAGCCAATGGCGGTGCGCGGCCTCGCCAGGCGCTTTCGAGGCAGGGCGCATAGCCATGCCCGTTCGTCAGCTCCCCGCCGGATTGGATGCACCGCACGCGCTGGCCAATGCCTTGCGCGACGCGCAGTACATTGCGTCCGATGAGCTGGCGACGGCGACGTTTCTTGCGCTGTCTCTGCAGAAGCCATTGCTGCTCGAAGGCGCGCCGGGGGTGGGCAAGACCGAGGGCGCGAAGGCGCTGGCGTCCATTCTTGGGCGCGAATTGGTTCGGCTCCAATGCTACGAGGGCATCGACGCGTCGGCGGCGATGTATGAGTGGAACTTTCCCCGCCAGATGCTTGCAATCCGCCAAGCTGGCGACGGCTACCTCAACCTCTACAGCGACGACTATCTGATCGCCCGGCCCGTGCTGCAGGCACTCGAGCGACCGCGCGATCGGGTTCTGTTGATCGATGAGATCGACCGGGCCGATCATGAGTTCGAGGCTTTCCTTCTGGAATTCCTCTCGGACTTCACGCTCTCGATCCCCGAGCGTGGGACGATGCGGGCAGCCGAGCCGCCGGTTGTGATCCTCACCTCCAACCGCACCCGCGAGCTGCACGAAGCGCTGCGTCGCCGCTGTGTCTACCACTGGATCGATTATCCCGATCCAGCGCTGGAGGCCGCTATCGTGATGATGCGGGCGTCATCGGTTGCGCAGGACACGGCCCGCAAGGTCGTCGCCGCGGTTGGCCAGTTACGTGAGCAGCCGCTCGCCAAACCGCCAGGGGTGGCCGAGACGGTTGAGTGGGCCGAGGCGGCCACGTTGCTGCACACGCAAGGTTCGCCTTGGCCGACGGCTTTTGCGCGCGCCGTGGGCGTGGTGCTGAAAGATCAAGACGATCTGGCGTTCATGGCGCCGCAGATCGATGCCATGCTCGAGCGGGTGGCGTCATGAGCGAGGTTGTGACGCTGCGCCAGAATGATGCCGTGCCACAGGGGGCGGCGCCCTTCTTGGCGTTCGCCACCGCGTTGCGCCAAGGCGGCTTCCCCGTCGCGCCGGAGCAGACCCAATCATTCTTGGCGGCAATCGGGCTTTTGGGCCCGACATCCATCATGGATATTCGCCAGTCGGCTGTTGCGATCTTTGGCCCAGCGCCGGAGCGCCGTGAAGCGTTTGATGCCATCTTCGACAGTGTTTTTCTGGGCCGAAGCTTCGCAGCGCCAGCAGAAGGCGCGCCCGAAGACCTGCCCAACGCCTATGATGGCGGTGAGTATGAGCTCCTGCCCGACGCTGACGAGGAAGAGCCGTCCGGCGAAGATGCCACAAGTGCCGAGCGGCTGAACGCTCGGGCGCTTGAGACAGCGAGCGACGAGGATGTCATCCGACACGTTCGCCGACGAGGGGCGCAGGCGCTACCAAGGCGGATGTCCCGGCGCACCCGGACCGGCAAAGGCAAGCTTGCCGACGCGCGCCAGGCGTTTCGCGACATGCTGCGAAGGGACGGCGAGATCAGCGCGCTTCCGACGCGCGTTCGGCGGCAGCGGCAGCGTCGTGTTTTGATGCTCATTGACGTGTCCGGCTCCATGAAGGCTGGTACCGATGGGCGCCTTCAGCTGGCGCATGCGCTGGTGCAGGCCGGTGAGCGCGTCGAAGTCTTCACGCTCGGCACGCGGCTGACGCGGGTGACCCGCGCGCTGCGGCATCGCGACCGTGACCAGGCGCTGGCGCTCGCTTCGGGCTTGGTTGCCGATTGGGATGGTGGGACGCGTCTTGGCGAGGCGCTGCAAACCTTCCTTTCGGTTCCGCGTTTTGCGGCGTTCGCGCGTGGAGCGCTGACGATCATTGTCTCGGACGGGTTGGAGCGTGGCGGGCCGGAAGCTCTAACCAGCGCGGCGACCAAACTGCGCGGCCTCTCCTGGGGCCTGTTGTGGCTGTCGCCACTGGCGTCGGACCCGGCCTACCGCCCTGAAACACAGGCCATGGCGGCCATCATGCCCATGCTCGACCGATTGGGCGATGGCGGCTCCGTCGGGGCGCTGGCGGACGAAATTCTCACCTTTGCCAAGAGTGCAGCGTGATGACCGCGCGCCCGGCAAAACCGATCCAACAAACACGCCTCATCCAAGGGGCGGTCACATGGGAGGGACCAACCAATGGCTCTTGAGATCAAGGTGCTCGATTACGGCGACATCGAGCTTGAATCGAGCTTTCTGGTTCTGGGGCGCGACTGTGGTCGCACACGGCGCGTGCCGGTCTATGGGTTTTTGATCCTTGGCGGCCAGTACCCGATTGTTGTCGACACCGGCTACCGCGACAACGCGATCATGGAAACGCTGGGCATGCGCGGCTTGCAGTTCCACGAGAACATGATCGAGCGGCAGCTGGCCAATCACGGCGTGAAGATGGGCGATGTGCGCTACGTTCTGCACACGCATCTGCATATCGATCACGCCGGCAAAGACGATCATTTCTCGATGAACACGACGGTGGTGATCAACCGCCGCGAGCTCGAATATTCGGTCTCGGGCCTGATGCATCCGCAATATCCCAAGCCCGATATCATGCACCTGGTTGAGCGGCTTCACACGCCAGGCGCGCTGCGGCTCGAAGATCTTGAGATCTCTGGCCCGGTCGAGCTGATCCCTGGCGTGTATCTCGAAGCGGCCGGCGCACACACCGAAGGATCCATGAACGTGCATGTCGACACCGCCGATGGGCGCGCGACGCTGTGCGGCGATGTGATTTACGATTTCAACGATCAGATCATCAATCCGATGCGGTCCTTCGGGCCGGAAGAGTACCAGGTTACCGGCAACCATGGCGGCTCGAAGCGCGATGAGAAGGCGCAGATCCGCAAGTTGATGTATTCGGGCGCCAAATACATTCTGCCCGTCCACGATAAGCCCGCGAAGATCGAGAACGGCCAGGTTGTTGGGCGGCTCGATATGGCGATCCCAGGGCCGGTGACCCAATCGGTGCCGCGACGCGACTGGTTCCCGATGTAACCCCGGGAGGCAGACAGGATGACACACGAAGCTTTGGATCCGGCTTTTGCCGGGTTGATCGACGAGCACGCGCCGGTCCGCCAGCTCGGCTCGGGGTTCACCTTCACCGAAGGGCCGATTTGGCACCCCGTCGACCAGTACCTTCTGTTCTCCGACATGCCCGGAGATGTCCGCCGCCGCCTCGACCGGGCGGGGGTGCGCGAGGAGATGCGCCCGTCCAACAAGGGCAACGGCATGACCTACGATGCCGACCTGAACCTGTTGGTGTGCGAGCATTCCACGTCGAGCGTGGCGATGTTCGCGCCCGATGGCACCCGCACCGTGCTGGCCAGCCATTTCGAGGGGCGTGAACTCAATTCTCCGAACGATTTGTGCGTGAAGTCGGACGGCTCGATCTGGTTCACCGACCCGTGGTACGGGCGGATGCCCGGTTTTGGGGTTGAACGGCCGCGTGAGCTTGGCTGGCAGGGCGTGTTTCGCCTTCCGCCAAACCACAGGCCCGGCGATGAGCCGCAACTGGTCGTCGATCGCTACACGTTCACAATGCCCAATGGGCTTTGCTTCTGCCCGACCGAAGAGAAGCTCTACATCAACGATACCGAGCAGGCGAACATCCGCGTCTACGATGTCCAAGGCGACAAGCTTATCAATGGGCGCGTCTTCGCGTCCGGTATCAAGGACAGCCTCAAGCCTGGCGTGCCCGATGGCATGAAGTGCGATGCGCAGGGCAATGTCTGGGTGACGGCGCCGGGCGGCCTGTGGGTCTACAACCCGGCTGGCAAGCTGATCGGCAAGGTCGCGATCCCCGAGCTGCCCGCCAACCTGCATTGGGGCGGTCCGGACTGGCGAACCCTGTATGTCTGCGCGTCAACCAGCGTCTACGCGGTGGAAACCAAGGTTGGTCCGCGCAATGAGCCGTTTATGCGGGCGCGGGGCGCTGCCACTTCTTCCACCGGTGCGAGCGCTGATCCGGCGCGCGCGCCGAGCGCGGACGAGCCCCTGCAGCTCGATCCTTCACGCTGCGCGCTCATCATCCAGGACATGCAGAACGATGTCGTGATGGACGGCGGCGCCTTTGCCGCTTCAGGCTCACCGGAGCATTGTAAGCAGCAAAACGCCATCGACAATGTCGCGCGCCTGGCCGCCCGCTGCCGCCAGCTCGGTGTGCCTGTGATCCATGTCCACTTTTTGGTGCCGCAGGGCGCAGCGGGGCTCACGCTCAACGCGCCGCTGTTCGAGGGTGTGATCGACGAGAACGCTCTCGTTAAAGGCACGTGGGGCGGGCAAGCTGTGCCTGGCCTGGAGCCGCAGCCCGGAGACTATGTGGTTGAGAAAAACCGCATGTCGGCCTGGGAGGGCACGCAGCTTGAGACCATCCTCAAGTCTGAGGGCCGCGACATGATCATCGAGACGGGCGCTTGGACGAACATGTCGATCGAGCACACGGCGCGAACCGGGGCCGATAAGGGCTATGTGATGGTCATCCCCGAAGATGGCTGCTCCACCATGAATGCTGATTGGCACAACGCCTCGATCAACTACGCCATGCAGAACGTTGCGCTCGTCACCAAGACGGACGCTGTGATTTCCGGCCTGCGCTAACGCGGCCGCAAGAAGGAAACATCTATGTTCAATGATCAGACCGCCATCATCACCGGCGGGGCCCAGGGGATTGGCAAAGCGGTGGGCCTGAAGCTGCGTGAGGAGGGGGCCCGCATCGCCGTGTGGGATATGGACGCTGCCTTGGCTGAGGAAACAGCCGCCGAACTAGGGGGTGGATCGTTTGCCTGCGCGGTCGATGTGTCCGACTGGGCGAGCGTTTCTGACGCGATGGCAAAGACCCTCGATGTGGCCGGCCGGGCGGATGTGTGCGTGAACTCTGCGGGCATCGCCGGCTCGAACGCAAAGCTTGCCGACTACCCGGTCGACGAATTCAGAAAGATTACCGAGATCAACCTCATCGGCACGTTCCACGTGAACCGGGCCGTCGTGCCCACCATGGTGGAGCAGGCCTATGGCCGGATCGTCAACATCGCGTCGGTCGCGGGCAAAGAGGGCAACCCAAATGCGAGCGCTTATTCGGCATCAAAAGCGGGCGTGATCGGCCTGACAAAGTCGCTGGGCAAGGAACTTGCGGGCCTTGATATCGGGGTGAACTGTGTCACCCCGGCTGCCGCCCGCACCCGCATCTTCGATCAGATGAGCCAGGAGCATATCGATTTTATGCTGTCGAAGATCCCGCGCGGGCGGTTTTTGGAGCTTGATGAAGCGGCCGCCATGATCGCGTGGCTTGCGAGCCGCGAGAACTCGTTCACAACGGGCTCAACGTTCGACTTGTCGGGTGGTCGAGCGACCTACTAAGCTTCAGCGCACCTGAACCGATCTCCACAAAAGCTGCACCATACGAGGCGAACAATGTCTGGAACGCTGCACGGGAAAACCGCTGTTGTCACCGCTGCAGGGCAGGGCATCGGCAGGGCTTGCGCTGAGGCGCTGATCGCTGAGGGCGCGTCCGTACACGCGTCTGACTTGGACGGCGACAAGCTCGCGACGCTCGATGCGGCCTCGCGCACCAGCCTTGATGCGACAAACTTAGATGCAGTGCGCGACGCTTTTGCCGCCTTCGATCGCATCGACATGCTGGTTCATGCGGTGGGCTATGTGCACCAGGGCACGATTGAGGAGTGCACGGCAGACGATTGGCGGCGCTCGACAAGCATCACGCTCGATAGCTGCTTCAACGTGTTGCAGGCCGCTGTTCCCAAAATGAAGGACGCGGGCGGGAGCATCGTGACGATTGCGTCGGTCTGCTCGTCCATCAAAGGCTTTCCCAGGCGCGCGGCCTATGGCGCAACCAAGGCCGGGGTGATCGGGCTGACAAAGTCGGTGGCTGCCGACTACCTTTCGAACGGCATTCGGGCCAACGCCGTTTGCCCGGGCACGGTCGAGAGCCCGTCCTTGCGCGAACGCGTTGATGAGCTGGCTGAGCAATTCGGCAGCCAGGAAAAGGCCTGGGAGTTCTTTCTCGGCCGCCAGCCGTCAGGCCGCCTGGGCAAACCCGAAGAGATCGCATCGCTGGTTGCGTATCTCGTCTCTGACGCGAGCGCGTTTATGACGGGGCAGGCGCTGGCGGTCGACGGCGGCATCACCGTTTAGGGACGGTGGGTGCTAGTCCCGCCACAACGCGTTACGTTCATGGCGAATGATGGTACCCGCTAGGCTGTCAAACTCGCGAATGATGAATTGCTTGAACCGGTTGACCGTCGGTCCAAGGTCAGCATCGCGCGCTGCCAGAATGCCCAAATCGCGCTCGGGGTGGCCGATTTTGATGGAGAGGGCGGCGAGCGCCTTCTGCCGGCGCAACGTGAAGAGCACCGAATAGGGCAGCACGGTAAGGGCGTCGGATCGCTCGAGGATATTGACGATCGAGGTCAGTGAGCCCCCCGAGAAGCTGACCCGGAAGTCGCGCATGCCGATGCTGCTGAGCACACTTCTGAGATCCTCGTAGAGCGGGCTGTTGGTTGGCGGCGCTATCCAAGGGTAGGGCGCGATGTCAGACAGCGTCACCGCGCTGCGGTCTGCCACCGGGTGGGTGGCGCCACAGGCGATGACGTTGCGGCCGGGGAGTATGGAGGTGAAGGCGAAGGCCTGTGGGATGGCTTGCGGCTTCATCGGGCAGATCGCCAGATCGAGCAGCCCGGCCTGCAAACGGTCCATCAGCTCTTGGGCATAGTCGTAAGACTGGTCGATCCGCACCCCTGGCTGTGCGCGTTGAAAGTCAGCGATCATGCCGGAGATCACGCCATCCATGAAAATCGGCGTGCCGCCGACCCGCACAAGGCCCGAGCGGCCATCAAGGTAGCGTCGCACCGTGTCCGACGCTGCTTGGCTGGCGGTGAGCACCTTGCGGCCCTCAGCGGCCAGCGCAAGGCACAGTTCGGTTGGCTGCAGGGGGCGTTTTTGCTTCTCAAAAAGCGGAGTTCCGACCCGGGCTTCGAGCTGCGCAACCGTCCGGGACACGCTGGGCTGTGACTTGCCGAGCGCGTCTGCGCCCTCTGTCAGACCACCGCGATCAACGATCGCTGCGAGGATCTCTAGGTGGCGGGGATCGAATTTCATAACATCAAGTTATATTAACTGCCTAGAATTCGATCAAGAGCGCAAAATCTGCGTGCTAGCGTTTTCCTCAAGCATGGAAAAGACGCCCACCAAAGGGCGCGTTCCGGAGGACACGTGGCGCACTTTCATCCCATCTTTGAGGCGAACAGCCCTGCCGTTCGGGTACGCTTTGGACCGGGCGTGCGCGAAGACATTGAGAGCGAAATTGATCGCCTCGGCTGCTCGCGCGCGCTGGTTCTCTCGACGCCGCCGCAGGCTGAAAGCGCGATGGAGATGGCTGCTAAGCTCAACGGTAAGGCGGCTGGGGTCTACACACGGGCGGCGATGCACACCCCCGTAGATGTGACCGCTGATGCTGTCGCGCACGCCCAAGAGGTCAGCGCCGACTGCCTTGTGTCTCTGGGTGGCGGCTCGACGACCGGCCTCGGCAAGGCCATCGCCTACCAGACCGATCTGCCGCAAATCGTCATCCCCACCACCTACGCGGGCTCAGAAGCGACGGCGATCCTTGGCCAGACGCGCGATGGTGTGAAGACCACACTCACCGATCCGAAGGTGCAGCCCGAAGTCATCCTGTACGACGCTGATCTGGTTGCAACGCTGCCGGTTGCGATGACGGTCACGAGCGCACTCAACGCCATGGCCCATGCCGCCGAGGCGCTCTACGCGGTGAACCGCAATCCGCTCTCGACGATGCTGGCGATTGAAGGGCTATCGGCGTTCAAACGCGCCTTGCCCGCTGTCTTGGCCAACCCGCAGGATCGCGAAGCGCGCGGCGAGACGCTGTATGGCGCATGGCTGTGCGGCACCGTTCTCGGACAAGTGGGCATGGCGCTGCATCACAAGCTCTGCCACACGCTTGGCGGCTCGTTCGATCTGCCACACGCCGAGACGCACGCGATCGTGTTGCCGCACGCTATTGCCTACAATGCCGCGGCCGCCCGCGATGAACTCCAACCGATCTGCGATCTGTTCGGCGGCAGGGAGCCCGGCGCTTCGCTGCACGCCTTTGGCCAGTCCGTCGATGCGCCCATAGCGCTTAGAGACCTCGGCCTTCAAGAAGCGGATCTTGAGAAGGCTGCCGATCTGGCGGTCGCGAAATCTTACCCCAACCCAAGGCCGATCGAGCGCGAGGCCATCCGCGCGCTGCTGCAGGCCGCGTGGGCGGGCGAGCCACCGAAACCATAAGAACCCAACGCTCATCTCGGGAGGATGACATGATTTCACGTCGCACATTGTTGAAAGGAACTGCCGCCGCGGCCGCCGTGAGCGCGTTCCCGATGCCGGCTATCGCGCAGGGCGCGCGGATCAAGCTTGGCTATGTCAGCCCACAATCGGGCCCGCTGGCGGCGTTTTCCGAGGCGGACAGCTTCATCCTGTCGAACTTCGCGCAGGCATCGGTGGCTCAGAACTTCGAGGTCATCGTCAAGGACAGCCAGTCCAATCCCAACCGGGCGGCGGAAGTGGCGCAGGAACTCATCATTGATGATGAGGTTGATCTCTTGCTCGTTGCGTCGACGCCGGAAACGACCAACCCTGTCGCGACCACCGCAGAGCTCGAAGGTGTGCCGGTCATCTCGACGGTGGCGCCATGGCAGCCTTGGTTCATCGGCCAGCAGGGTAACCCTGGGGACCCTTCGAGCTGGCAGCCGTTCGACTATGCGTTCCACTTCTTCTGGGGCCTCGAAGACGTCATCTCAGTCTTTACCGCGATGTGGGCGCAGCTGTCGACCAATCAGTCCGTTGGTGCGCTGTTCCCCAATGATGGTGACGGCAACACCTGGGGCGATCCGGTTGTTGGCTTCCCGCCGGTTCTGGCCGAGGGCGGCTATACGTTGACCGACCCAGGCCGCTATCAGAACCTGACCGACGATTTCACCGCGCAGATCAACGCCTTCAAGCAAGGCAATGTGGAGATCGTCACCGGTGTGCCGATCCCGCCGGACTTCACCACGTTCTGGAACCAGGCGAAGCAGCAGGGCTTCACGCCCAAAGCGGCCTCCATCGGCAAGGCGATCCTGTTCCCGCAGGCCGTTGAGGCGCTGGGCGATACGGGTCACAACCTCTCTTCCGAGGTCTGGTGGTCGCCGAGCCACCCGTTTGCTTCCTCCATCAACGGTCTGACCGCCGGCCAGGTTGCCGAGGCTTACACCGCTGAAACAGGTCGCCAGTGGACCCAGCCGATTGGCTTCGTCCATGCACTGTTCGAGCTGGCCGTCGATGTGATGGGACGCGTTGAGGACAGCCGCGATGGCGATGAGGTTGCGGACGCAATCGCCGCGTCCAATCTCGATACCGTCGTCGGGCCGATCGCCTTCAATGGCGCAGGTTTGCCACCGTTCGCGGCACGCAACATCGCCAAGACACCGCTCGTCGGCGGTCAATGGCGCCTCAAAGATGGCGGCGGCTACGATCTGGTGATCGTCGACAACTCCGACCATCCCTCGATCCCCACCGGTGGGACGATGGAAGAAATCGCCTGACGGTCTCTCGCCGGGCGCTTTCCAACGGCAGCGCCCGGTCTCATCCAACCTCCCAACCCGCACCGTTTTGGAGCTGGTCATGACCATGCTTGCCTTGCAGAACGTGTCAAAGAGCTTTGGTGCTTTGAAGGTGACCGATGCCGTCTCCTTCGAAGTGCCGGAGGGGCAGGCGCTCGGCATCATCGGCCCGAACGGTGCGGGTAAATCCACCCTCTTCAATCTGATCACCGGCAACTTGCCTGCCGATCAGGGCACGGTGCACTTCGAGGGGCGCGATGTGACGCGCGTGCCGGCGATGCAGCGTTGCATTTCGGGGGTTGGGCGTTCTTTCCAGATCCCGCAGCCGTTCACGCACCTGACGGTCTACGAGAACCTGCTGGTCGCTGCGACCCATGGTCGGCAGCACTCCGAGAGCGAGGTGATGCGCGAGTGCGCGGTCATTCTCGAACGCACCGAGCTGATCGATCGCGCCAACCAGACATCCGGCTCGCTGTCGCTTCTGGAACGCAAGCGGCTCGAGCTGGCGCGGGCGATGGCGACGCACCCAAAGCTGCTGCTGCTCGATGAGATTGCAGGCGGGCTTACTGAGGGTGAGTGCCAAGCGCTCGTGGAAACTATCAAGGCGATCCACGCCGAGGGCGTGACCATCATCTGGATCGAGCACGTCTTGCACGCGCTGACCTCGGTGGTCGACCGGCTTCTTGTTCTCGACTTCGGCAAGGTGATCGGTATCGGCGATCCCGACGCGATCATGGACTCCAAAGAAGTCAAAGAAATCTATCTGGGGATCGACGTCTGATGGCTTTGCTCACCACCCAGAATCTCACCGCCCACTATGGCGATTTCCAAGCGCTGTTCGGTGTCGACATAGAGCTGAATGAAGGCGAAACGATCGCCATCATCGGCGCCAATGGCGCGGGCAAAACCACGCTGATGCGGTCCATTTCCGGTGTGCTCACCAACCAGCCGGACATGGTGACCCTTGAGGGCGTCCCCATCGGCAACGCTTCAGCTGACGCGATTATGGCGCAGGGCGTCGCGATGGTGCCCGAAGGGCGTAAGCTGTTCCCCTCACTGTCGGTCGAAGAGAACCTTCTGATCGGCACCTATGGCCGCAAAACGGCCGGCCACTGGTCGCTCGAGACGATCTACGACCTTTTCCCGATCCTCAAGGAACGCCGCAACAATCCTGGCACCGCCCTGTCCGGTGGCCAGCAGCAAATGGTTGCCATCGGTCGCGCGCTGATGAGCAATCCGCGCGTTCTTCTGTGCGATGAGGTTTCGCTCGGCCTCGCGCCAGTGGTGATCAAAGACATCTATCA
Source organism: Devosiaceae bacterium MH13 (assembly GCA_019192585.1). Classification (GTDB taxonomy): domain Bacteria; phylum Pseudomonadota; class Alphaproteobacteria; order Rhizobiales; family MH13; genus MH13. Next base: position 5,555 of record JAHCMG010000303.1, on the reverse strand, counting down.
GGCGGTTCCGAAGATCAAGCACGCCGGCGCCTCGATGATCGTGGTCGAGCAGGACATCGGCCAGGCCATGAAGGTCGCCGATCGCGTCTACTGCATGATGGAAGGTCGGGTCACCCTGACCGGCACGCCCGATAGCCTGTCGCGCGACGCGATCCATGACGCCTACTTTGGAGCAGCCGCATGATCTGGGTCGACACCATCGTTCAAGGCATTCTGCTTGGCGGGCTCTATGCGCTGTTCGCCGCCGGCCTGTCGCTTGTCTTCGGGATTATGCGGCTGGTGAACCTCGCCCATGGCGACCTCATCGTTATGGGCGCCTACCTGATCCTCGTATTCGTCAGCTTCACCGGCCTGTCGCCCTTTATCGCGGCAGCGATCGCCATGCCGCTCATGTTCGCGCTGGGCTATGGCCTTCAGAAGGTGATGCTGAACCGGGTGCTCGGTGACGACATCCTTCCGCCGCTGCTGGTTACCTTCGGCCTCTCAGTTGTGCTGCAAAACGCCATGCTTGAGGGCTTCTCGGCTGACAGCCAGCGCCTGCCCACCGGCGCGCTCTCGACGGCATCCGTTGAGCTGGGCTCCATCAATGTCGGCGTGCTGCCGCTGCTGACCTTCGGCTCCGCGGTGTTGGTGATCGTGGTGCTCAACCAGATCTTCTACCGCACCGAGCTAGGCCGCGCGTTCCGCGCCACATCCGACGATGCCACAACGGCGAGCCTCATGGGCATCAAGCCCGCCAACATCTTCGCCATGGCCACCGGCATCGCGCTGATCATCGTCACCATCGCCGCCCTCTATCTGGGCATGCGGGCCAACTTCGATCCGAACATCGGACCGGCGCGCCTGATCTACGCCTTTGAGGCGGTGATCATCGGCGGTCTGGGCTCGCTGTGGGGCACGCTTCTGGGCGGCATCATCATCGGGGTGGCGCAGACGGTTGGCGCTGCGATCAACCCCGAGTGGCAGATCCTCGCCGGGCATGTCGCCTTACTCATCGTTCTTCTCATCCGTCCGCGCGGGCTGTTCCCGCGGGCTGTGGACTAGGAGGCCGCTATGTCTCACGCGACCGATCACGCCGTCCCCTACGCTGTCCACACGGGCACCTCGGCCTCCCGCATTGCTGGTATCGCGGCCCTCATCCTGATCGTGGTGCTTGTTGCGCTGCCCGCGTTTGCCTCACGCAGCCTGATCCAGGACATGTTCTTCATCCTCACCATGCTGGTGCTGGCGCAGTTCTGGAACCTGCTTGCCGGCTATGGCGGGCTCGTCTCCATCGGCCAGCAGGCCTTCGTCGGTATCGGCGCCTACGCCATGTTCGGCGTGGTGATCCTGGCAGGGCTCGACCCCGTTCCGGCGATCCTTCTGGGCGGCGTGGTGGCGGTCTTGCTTGCTATCCCGACCGCCTTCTTCGCCTTCCGCTTGCAGGGCGCTTACTTCGCTATTGGCACGTGGGTCATCGCTGAAGTCGTCCGGCTGCTAACCTCGCAATGGAAGGCCGTGGGCGGCGGCACAGGCACATCGCTACCACGCGACGCGACCCGCGATCTTTGGATGACCGAAACCATCGAAACGGTGTTCGGCGTCCGCAACGCCGCGGCGCGGGACATCCTCTCCTACTGGCTCGCCGTTATACTTGCGGTCGCGACCATTGGCGGCATCTACTGGCTCCTGCGCACCAAACGCGGGCTCGCGCTCGCCGCCGTGCGCGACAACATCGAAGCCGCCAAATCGGTCGGTGTCGACGCGGTCCGCATGAAATGGACGGTGTTCCTGGTTGCCGCCTTCGGCACAGGCCTCACCGGCGCGCTGATCTACCTGCAAAAGGCCCGCATCTCGCCAGACGCAGCCTTCTCGGTGACCGACTGGACGGCCTTCGTCCTCTTCATCGTAGTCATCGGCGGCATCGGCACGATCGAAGGGCCGATCATCGGTGTGATCGTCTTCTTCCTCTTGCAATCGCTGCTCGCAGACTACGGCACCTGGTACCTGATGGTGCTCGGCGTCATCGGCATCATCATCATGCTGTTCGCGCCCAAGGGCCTGTGGGGCCTGATCTCATCACGCACTGGCATCGAACTGTTCCCCGTGCGCCGGCGACTGACCGGCGGCGCGCTGCACACATCCCAACAGGAGACCTGAACCATGCGCAAACTCGCCCTCACTGCGGCCCTAATGCTGAGCACCTCGCCAGCCTTCGCCGATGGCCTTCCGGGCATGACAGGGATCGACCATGTCGGCTTCACAGTGCCCGACCTCGAGCAGGCTGTGGGCTTCTTCACCGATACGCTGGGTTGTGAAGCGTTTTATCCGCTCGGGCCGTTCTCCGGTGGCGATTCAACCTGGATGCAGGACCATCTCAACGTTCACCCCCGTGCCGAAATCCCGGCGATGCGGCTCGTGCGCTGCGGCAACGGCTCAAACTTTGAGATCTTCCAGTACACGGCGCCCGAGCAGGCGATGACGCCGCCGCGCAACTCCGATGTCGGCGGCCATCATTTGGCGTTTTACACGACCGATATGGACGGTGCCGTCGCCTACCTTGAAGGCAACGGGATCCAAGTCCTCGGCGCGCCGACGACCATGACCGACGGCCCGAGCGCTGGCGAAACCTGGGTCTATTTCCTCGCACCCTGGGGCATGCAGCTTGAGCTCGTCAGCTATCCGGACGGCAAAGCTTACGAAGCGAGCTTCGAAGGCCGGCTCTGGGATCCGCGCTGACGCTTGCTCCCTTCGCTTTCTTCCTATCAAGCGGCCTCGATCGGTCGCACCAAAACCAAGTAGGAAACGACCATGGCTGACATTTCAACCGACGTTCTGATTATCGGCACCGGTCCGGCGGGCTCCTCCATGGCGGCGCTGCTGTCCACCTACGGCGTCGCCAACATGGCGGTGAACCGCTACCGCTGGCTTGCGAACACGCCGCGTGCGCACATCACCAATCAGCGCACGATGGAGGTCCTGCGCGACCTCGGCAAGGACGTCGAAGACGAAGCCTATCTATTTGCCGCGCATCAGGAATTGATGGGCGAGAACGTCTTTTGCGAGAGCCTCGCTGGCGAAGAAATCGGCCGCATGAAGAGCTGGGGCAACCACCCCATGTCGAAGGCCGAGCACCTTCTGGCCTCGCCGACGATGATGAACGATCTGCCGCAGACCTTCATGGAGCCGCTGCTGTTCAAGACGGCGTGCTCGCGCGGCACCCAAGCGCGTCTCTCAACGGAATATCTCCGCCATGAACAAGATGCAGAGGGCGTGACCACCACCTGCCTTGATCGCTTGACGGGCAAGGAGTTGACCATTAGCTCCCGCTACCTCGTTGGGGCAGACGGCGGCAATTCGCTGGTCGCTGAGCAAGAGAATTTGCCGTTTGAAGGCCAGATGGGCGTCGGCGGCTCGATGAACATCATCTTCAAGGCTGACCTGTCCAAATATGTCGCCCACCGCCCCTCGGTTCTCTACTGGGTGGTTCAGCCCGGCGCAGACGTGGGCGGTATCGGGATGGGCCTCGTGCGCATGGTGCGGCCCTGGGACGAGTGGCTGATCGTGTGGGGCTACGACATCAACCAGCCCGCGCCCGAGGTCACCGACGAATTCGCCACGAAGGTTGTCCGCGATCTCGTCGGCGACCAGTCCATCGAACCGAAGATCACGTCGGTTTCGACCTGGACCGTCAACAACATGTACGCGACCAACATGCAGGCCGGCCGCGTGTTCATCATGGGGGACGCCGCGCATCGGCATCCGCCATCCAATGGGCTGGGCTCGAACACCTCCATTCAGGACGCGTTCAACCTCGCCTGGAAGATGGCCGCGGTGGTGAAGGGCGAAGCCGGAGAGAGCCTGCTCGACACCTATACCGAAGAGCGCGCCCCGGTCGCCAAGCAGATCGTCACCCGTGCCAATCAGTCGATCGGCGAGTTCGGGCCGATCTTCGAGGCGCTAGGCCTGACAGAGTCCACCGACCCTGAGGTCATGCAGGCCAACATGGTCGCGCGCTGCGACGCCAATGCGGAGGCTGAAAAACAGCGGGCGGCCATCCGCGATGCGATTGCGTTCAAGAAGTACGAGTTCGACGCCCACGGCGTTGAGATGAACCAGCGCTACAAGTCGTCTGCAGTCGTGACGGACGGCCAAATGGAGCCGGCCTTCGAATTGGATGCCGAGCTGCACTATCAGCCCACCACTTGGCCGGGCGCGCGCATCCCGCACGCTTGGGTCTATGATCATGATGGCGGCAAGCATTCGACGCTCGATCTTGTGGGGCAGGGCCGCTTCACGATCCTCACCGGCATCAATGGCGAACCCTGGGCTGCAGCGGCGGAAGCCGTCGGCAAGGCGATGGGCGTCGAGATCGTCACTCACGTGATCGGGCCGCGCCGTGCGCTGATCGATCATCATGGCGAGTGGGCGCGGGCGAGAGAAGTGAACGAGGCGGGTTGTGTGCTGGTACGCCCCGACCAGCATGTCGCTTGGCGCTCGGATGATTTGGCCGAGAACCCGCAGGCCGAGCTCACCCGGGTGATGGCGTCACTGCTGCACCGCGATGCCGATGCCGCCCGGCAAGCGGCGCAATAGAGGGTAGGGGCATGTCAGACGCCATTGACTACTTCACCGAGGCGCACTCGGTTGATGCCGTGAACGCCCGAATGGGAAGCGAGACCGACGCCCGACTCGCCACGGTGATGGCCTCGCTGGTGAAGCATCTGCACGCCTTCGTCAAAGACGTGGAGCTGACCCAGGACGAGTGGGGGTTTGCGATCGATTTTCTCACCCGAACCGGCCACATGTGCGACGAGAACCGGCAGGAGTTCATCTTGCTGTCGGATACGTTGGGCGTGTCGATGTTGGTCGATGCGATCAACAACCGTCGCCCCTCTGGCGCGACAGAGAACACCGTCCTGGGGCCATTTCATCTCGATGGCGCGCCGACCTATCCGATGGGCGCGAACATATCCCTCGACGGGAAGGGCGAGAGATGCCTGTTCGAGGGCCGCGTGGTGGACCGGAATGGCGACCCCATCGAGGGCGCCAAGATCGATGTCTGGTGCGACAATGCCGATGGCTTCTACGATGTGCAGCAGCCGGATGTTCAGCCGGCATTTAACAATCGCGGTGTATTCACAACTGGCGCCGATGGCAGTTACCATTTCAAGGGCATCCGCCCGGTCGCCTACCCCATCCCCGATGATGGCCCGGTCGGTAAGATGCTCGCGGCCTTAGGCCGTCACCCCAATCGCCCGGCGCATATGCATTTCCTGGTCACCGCGCCCGGCTATGAGCAGATCGTCACGCACACCTTTGTCGCCGGCGATGAATGGCTAACGTCTGACGCCGTCTTTGGGGTCAAAGCGTCCTTGATCGCGAGTATGAAGCCGGTGGAAGACGGCGACACCCAGTGGAAATCGACCTTCGACTTCGTGTTGACGGAGGCAGGCTGAGCCATGACCAAGCCGTGCATCATTTGCGTCGCGATCACCGGGTCGCTGCCGACCAAGGCCAACAACCCGGCGGTGCCAATCACGGTGTCCGAGCAGGTGGACTCGACGCACGAGGCG
>JAHCMG010000302.1 GCA_019192585.1 Devosiaceae bacterium MH13 | reverse complement strand
AGCACGCCCTCTTCGAGCGTTTTGCCGGCCGCGCAACTGGCGTGGCCGTCGGCAAGCGCAGGGCTGAACGCCAAGCCCGCAAGCAAGAGGGCAGGGCTGATGGTCGTCGCTAGACCAAGGGACCGGGTTTTGGGGAACATTTTGGCGGGCATGACACTCTCCTGAACTGGTTAGGTCAGGTTTGGCATGTACGCGTTTTTTGTCCAGCCCTTATGCGTGCGCGACGCGCAAATGCCGCGCATTTATACGTGTGGCGCAGGTCTGGCGAAGCGGCCTAAGCCGCCTCGCTTTCGTCGATGAAGCCAGCGCCGATCAGCTCCTTGGCCGATCCGATTTCTTCGTCGAACTGCAAGCCAATACCTTCGTCGGCAAAGCGGCGAACGGTGCCGCGCAGCGTGCTGCCGTCGGCAAGTTCCACGCTGATTTCCTGACCAATCTCGACGCCGTCGACGGGCGAGATGCGCGCGCCCGAGGTGCTGGCGTCCAAAATGGTCGACCGCCGGCGCCGGCCATCGCTGTTGATGACGACGATCTCGGACATTTTGGTCCGCAACGCGCCGCGCCGATCCTGGACGTCTTTGGCGACCTCGATCAGGAAAGCTTCGATGGCACTGACCAGGGTCTCTGTCGTGTCCGACAGCTGATCGGCAGTGCCGTTCACGGTGCCGGCCTCATCAGCGGTTTCCTGGATAGCCGCGCTGACGGTGGAGACATTGTCAGCCGCCGACTGTGTGCCTTCGGACGCGGCGCTCACCGACGAGGCGATCTCGCGGGTTGCGGCCTCCTGCTCTTCAACGGCACCGGCGATGGATGTGGTCAGCTCGCGGATTTCGTTGACCGAGTGTGTGATGGCCCCGATGGAATCCATGGCGTCCTGGGTGGACGCCTGAATGCCGGAGATTTGCTGGCCGATCTCTTCGGTCGCTTTCGCCGTCTGCGTGGCCAGTGACTTCACTTCGCTGGCAACCACCGCAAAGCCCTTGCCGGCATCGCCGGCGCGGGCGGCCTCGATGGTGGCGTTCAGCGCCAGAAGGTTCGTTTGCTCGGCAATGTCCGAGATCAGGCCGATGACCGCGCCGATGCGTTCAGCGGCCGTCGACAGTTCGGCCACATCGGCGTTGGTTGTCGACGCGCGCTCTGCGGCAGCTTCCATCAGCGTGCTGGCCTTGGTTGTCTGGCCGGCAATCTCACGGATCGATGCGGTGAGTTCTTCGGTGGCGGCGGCCACGGTCTGCACGTTCTCGGACGCGCCGTTCGAGGCGGTGTGCGCGGCTGATGAGCCGTCTGAGGCTTCGCTTGCAACGCTCAATAGCCGCTCAGCGACCGTGCGCATCGATTGCGCATGGCCGGAAACCGAGCCCGTGGCATCGGAGATCGTCGAGCGGAAGGTGCTGACAACGTTCTCGATATAGGTCTGGCGTGCGCGCTCGCGATCTCGGTCGCGATGCGCGGCTTCTTCCAGTTTCAGCCGATCAATGGCGTTTTCGCGGAAGGTTTCGACGGCGCGCGCCATGTCGCCGATCTCATCCTTGCGCCAGGTCTGCTCGACTTCGACCTCGGTGTTGTTGCTGGCCAGCTCGCGCATGGTGCGGGCCAGCCGGCGGATCGGCGGTGCAACAGATTTTGCAACATAGTAGGAGACAAAGCTTGTCAGCCCGATCAGGGCGGCGAGCATGGCCGCCAGCGTCCAAAAGGCTGTGTTGCTGGCATTGTAGATGGCTTGCGCATCGGCGGCGATGTCCGCGGCCAGGCCGTCTTCAACTACCTTGAGGGCATCGATGCGCCGCGTGCTGGCGCCAAACCATTGCGGGCCAGTGACACCTGAAATGTCAGCGCCAAAGGGCGCGGCGCGGCCCAGCTCGCGGAGCGTGTTGTACTCTTCGACCGCGGTGCCGGACAGCTGGTTTTCGAAGGCCCCAACCTGCGCACGCGTTGCATATTGGCGGAAGCGCGCAAAGAACACATCCTGCATCGCGCCGAGGCGGATAAAGTTTTGGTAGACGGGGCTTGAAAACTCGCCCGCACCGAAGCCGCCGGCGCCCATGGCGCGCTCAATACCTGCACGCTCTTTGCCTTGCAGGACACCAATGTAGGCGAGGATCTGGCGGAGCATGTCGCCGTTGTCGATCTTCAGCGTCATGGTCTCGACGACTTTCAACAGATCGGTGATCAGCGGCGTGTAGTAGCCCGCCATCTGCGGGACGGTGATGGCGAGGCCGTCGACCGCGCGTCTGCGGTCTGCGAGCTCGGCCAGACGCCCGGTGGCTGCGGCTAGCGGTTCGCGGAGCTCCTGCTCCACCAAGCTCGGGTCCGCATTGGCGAAGATCTCTTCAAACAGTTCGAGACGGCGGTTCGTTTCGGCCCGCTGCCCCCCAATCGTGTCAGAGAAGGATTGACCCTGCGAGCCGATGAAGCCCGCCGACATCCCACGCTCTTTTTGCAGCTCGTGCACCAGGTTGGAGACGGCGGGTGCGAGTTCCACGACCTGCAACACGAAGCTCGCTTGCGAGTAGGCGCGCCGCTCTTCAAGCAGTTTGACGAACCCCAGCCCCAACAAGGCCAGCATCGGGATCAAGCAGAGTACCAAAATACGCGTGTAGATCGTCACGTTCAGCATCATGCGGGCCATGGGAACCTCCTCCTTCCGCTGGCGAAAGTAAGTGGCCCTTAAGGTTAACGGCATACTTCCACGGTTCAGATTTGCGTCCGTAATGGCATTGTTTGGCCGGATATTTTGTCGCGTCGGCCCGAAAACTTAGGTGACGTTACGTCAATTCTTGGCGCTTCGGATACCTTCGTTCGATGCCCTTGCCGTATTCCGCGATAAATCATCACGCTCGTTCACAGACGCGTGATCGGCTCAAACCGACGAGAGAAGCCGGGCGTAGGCGCTGGCGTTGTAGGCAGGGGCAAGGCCGCAGGAAACTGCGCTCCTTGCGGTAAAGGGCGTCCGACAACAGCAATCCGTCCAATAGGACCCCATTTTTGAACCTCAGGGAGCATCCCATCATGCGTAAACTCATTCTTGCACTTGCAGCCGCCGGCACCATGGTTGGCACCGCACAGGCAGCCAACATTGTTGAAACGGCCGCTGGCGCTGGCAACTTCAACACGCTTCTCGCTGCCGCCCAGGCCGCTGGCCTGGCCGATGCGCTGGCCTCGACCGACAACATCACCGTGTTCGCGCCGACCGACGAAGCCTTCGCTGCGTTGCCCGCAGGCACTGTCGAGTCGCTTCTTCTTGAAGAGAACCGCGACCAGCTCGTTGCAATCCTGACCTACCACGTGTTGCCGCGCGAACTGCGCTCGACGGACCTGCCAGGCCGTTCGATCCCGGTGCGCACGCTGAACACCGCTGACCTGCTTCAGGTTTCGAAGTCGCACGGTTCGGTCACCGTTGATGGCGCCAACGTTGTCGCTGCCGACATCGCAGCCAGCAACGGTGTCATCCACGTGATCGACAGCGTGCTGCTGCCGGACGGCGACAGCCACTAAGCCTTTCGCGCCACGCGCGATTTGATGAGGGGCCGCCCATTGGGTGGCCCCTTTGCAGTTTGGGGCCTGCTCTTTTCAGTGTGCTGGCACCGGGCCCGTCAGCCGGTATAGGTTGCCGTCCATGCGCGGCGCGATGCTTCAACTCACCGACCTTCCGGCCATTGCCGACGTGGCGGGGCCTCGATGGCAGGCGGTCTATCAGGCGTTGGCGTCTTCGATCCGAGCCGGCGATTGGGCCGTCGGCACACGGTTGCCTGCCGAAGGCGAGGTTGCCGCTCACTATGCGCTGAACCGGCACACGGTCCGGCGCGCGATGGGGCTCTTGGCTGTCGATGGCCTGGTTGTTGCGCGGCCGGGACGGGGCACCTTGGTTTCTGGCGGGCCGCCGCAGCAAGTCCCACTGCACCCCGGAACGGACCTGACTGCAGCGTTCGCGGCTAGCCTTGAGGGGTTTGAGCGGCGGGTGAGCGCACGCGATAGTCTGCGCGCGGGTACCGACCGGGCGCGCCAACTGGGCTGTGGCGAGACCGATGCTCTCAAGCAAACGGAGTTCCGCATTCTGGGTGCCGGATTGACAGTTGCGCTGTGCCGCTACACCCGGATCGACGACCGTCTGCCGGCCTTTGACGATCGCCTTATCGCAACGCCCTCTGCCGTTGCCGCCCTGCGTCATGCTGGCGTCGAGGAGGTACGCAGGGGTGACTTGCGGTTTGGCGCCGCCTTGCCAGACGCGCGCGAGGCGAGCCTGCTGCAAATCGCGCCCAGCCGCCCGCTTTTGTTGGTTGAAGGCGTTCTTGCTGACGGTGCCGGCGCGCCGTGGCTGCTCGAAACGGCTTTGCTGGTGTCAGACCGCGTTCGCCTGTCGGTTCCAGGCGGTTCGGACACGGCTAGCTGAGTTCGGTCACGTCGACCGCGACCTGGTGCTCCTGGTCGCCAGACCCCATGACGGCGCCGAGCACTGGCGCGGTGTCGGTGTAGTCGCGGCCGACCGCGACGACTATGTGATCATCGAGCACTTGGCAGCCATTGGTGGGATCGAAATCGACCCACCCGACGCCGTCCCCGGCCCAGACAGAGGCCCAGGCGTGCATGGCGTCCGCCCCTTCAAGCTTCGGCTGCCCCGGCGGCGGGTCGGTGCGCAAGTAGCCCGACACGTAGCGCGCCGGCAGGCCCAGCGCGCGGCATCCGGCAATGAATATGTGCGCGAAGTCCTGGCACACGCCAGCCTTGATTGCGAAGGCTTCGGTTGCGGTCGTGTGCACGCCTGTGGCCTGGGGATCGTAGGTGAGCTGCGCCCGGATCGCTTTGGCGAAGGCGCCGGCGGCCTCAAGCAGTCCGGGGCTCGCGTCAAAGCGGGTTTGCGCGAAGCTCACGATAGCCGGGTCGGCCATGGTGGCAGGGCTTGGCGCGAGAAAGTGAGCGGGCGAGCCAGGGCCCAGATCGAGAGTGCAGCGGGCCGCTGGGGCGATGTCGGCCCACGCCACTTGCGTTCCTAAGAGGTTGGGATGCCGGCTCACCAACACTTCGGCCGTCATCTCGATGGAAAGTTCGGTGTGTGGCGCGTCAAGGCGAAACCAACTTTGCGAGGCCCCAAAGAAGTCAGCCGATGTGCCGACGCGCGCAGGCTGCGGATCGATGTTGAGCTGGGCGGCCCTGATGGTTTGATCGTCCCGGCGCATGGGTAAGAGCCGCGCGAGGTGCAAGCCGCTTTCCACCGCCGACGAGTAGCGGTAGCGGCTCACGAAGCGGATAGCATAGGTGCGCATAGGCTATGCGCCCCCACCCACTTTTTCGCTCGCGAGTGCAGGCGAGAGGTAGCTCGTCGTGATCGCCCCAGACAGGTCAAGAAGGCTGCTTTGCGTCTGTTTGATCATCGCTAGATCGACGTCGCCCGCCGATGCTGTGTGCAGCACGCTCCAGGCTGAAAACGCACGTTTTTGTAGTGCGGAGGTTTGATCGAACGCCTTATGATCCGTGATCTCGTTGACGTGGAGGTGAATGCGCTCCAGCTGGAAGGCGACAGACCGTGGGTTGTTGGGGTCAAGCATCACCAGATCGGCGACGGTTTGTCGGTCGGTGGTGACCGCGTAGCGCTGGCGGTAGCTCATCACGCTGTCGGCGAGTTCGAGCAGCAGTTCGAGCGCGCCCGCCTGCGAAGAGCGAACGCCGAAGGTCTCGATGGCCTGGCAGGTACCAAACGCGCGTTCGAGGCGCCTGCCGATCTCTAGGAAGCGCCAACCGGACAGGCGGACCATGTTCTCGCTGATCAGGCCGGCGAAGGAGGCAAGCATCGCAAGCGCCGCATCAAGCCGCTCAATGGGGCTGAGCGTCTGCAACGCGCCGCTTTCAAAGCGCGCGACAAAGCGATTGAGGCCCTGCCAGGCGTCTGGCGAGAAACGGTCGCGGATGGCAGAGGCGGCCTGATGCGCACGGCGTAGGTCGCTGACCAGCGAGGTTTCAAACACTTCCGGGTCTTCGGGATCGTCGACGCCCCAGGCGCGAAGCTGCGATGCCGCCAGCGTGACAATCGGATCGCTGGGCGCGATGCCGTCGAGCCGCCGTTCGGTGTAGGCGCGGGCGAGCCGGATCGCCAGCTGCGCGCGTTCGGTGTAGCGGCCGAGCCAGAACAGATTGTCCGCGGCGCGCGCCGGCAGCGTACCCGGTACGCGCTTGACGGGCGTTTTGCCCGGCTGCGGCAAGAGCGATGTTTGGGCCACCGGCGCTTCGGAGCGGATCCAGACATCGGCAGATCGGCTGCCGCGTTGCATCGACAAGGCGCGCGGATCGGGCGTCGCGCCGACCCGGCAGAAGCCCCCGGGCATCACCGACCAGCCGGTCTCGTGGCGCACCAAGAAGACGCGCAAGCTGACAGGCTTGGGCACCAAAGGCCCAGCGTCGCCCGCACCGTCTGGTCGGGCGCGGGCAGGCAGGGTGGAGAGCCGGACCACTTCTTGCGCGACCGCATCGAACCGTGACGCGCCCATGGCTGCGCTCGGGTCGATCGCGTCGCGCGCCAAATGGCCATCATCGACGGGCAGGCTTGAGCCTGTAGCCGTCAGCGTGACCGTCGATGCGCCCGCGCCAAGCGCCTGTTCGCGGGCGGCATCATCGCCGAGCCACCAGGTTGCGATGCTCGGCAGCTGAAGGTCTTCGCCCAACAGCTCCCGGGCCAGCGTTGGCAGGAAGGCCATCAGAAAGCGGCTTGCGAGGACGCCGGAGCCGAGCGAGTTGATCGTTGTCAGCTTGCCCGCGCGAACCGCGCGAACCATGCCGGGCACGCCGATCTGCGACTCCGCGCGCAGCTCGAGTGGGTCGCAATA
>JAHCMG010000301.1 GCA_019192585.1 Devosiaceae bacterium MH13 | reverse complement strand
CGGCGGGTGAGGTCTGAAGCGGATAGTTTGCCGAGCACCATGTCGAGCATGCCCATATGGTCGTCGCCGACCGGATATTTCGACAGTTGGCCCGTCAGCATCAGCATCGTGTAGCCGTGGGCGCGGGCCCAGACGCACAGCCGCATGGCCGTGTGGTCCTCTTCGGATGCATCGTCCGGCAGGAGGCTTGTCGAGATCGCCCCCAGAACATCTGAGGCGCGCAGGCTCGCCGCTTTGAAGGCGGGGTCGGCATAGTCGAGCCGGGCGATATCAAACATCAGCAAGAACAGCGCACGGTTGTCGCGGGCGAACTCCACATAGGCGCATGCCGCCTGGCCCTTGGCCTGGCCGGCTTCGAGCGCGTCGGCGAAGCGGTTCATGCCGCTGGCGGCTAAGGCCGTCAGGAGGCCGCGCAGCGAGCCGAAATGGTGGGTCGGCGCGGCGTGTGAGACGCCCGCGCGCGCGGCCACCGAGCGCAAGGTTAGTGCAGAGATATCCGCCTCGATCAGGATCGCTTCGGCTGCGCTGAGCAACGCTTCGCGCAGATTGCCATGGTGGTAGCGCGCTGGTTTGCCCTGCGTGTCGTCGCCCGCCGGCGCGCCGCCTTGCGTGCCAGCTCCGGATATCGAAGGTTTCGCCATGGTCAGGTGCTTATCGTGAACCGCCGACACGCGCAGCCGCTCAGACGAGGTTCAGTTTCGGCTTCTTGTCGAAGACCTTGAGGACGGCTTTGAGATCGTGCCCGCGTTTGACGACATGGCCGGACGCGGCGATCACCTTGTAGGCGCCTTGCCGCCGCGCCAGGCGCGGGTCCTTTTCGATCATATAGAGCGGAACCTCGGCGGTCCGCCGGAAGACCGAAAAGACCGCTTTGTCGCGCAGGTGATCGATGGCGTAATCGCGCCACTCGCCCTCGGCGACCATGCGTCCGTAAACCGCCAAAATCTGATCGAGCTCGCGGCGGTGAAAGGTCACCGTGGACGGGCCATTTTGCGAGGCGGGCGCATTGTTAGACGTGACAATTGTTACAACCTCACCGCGTGGTTTCGGTGCGGTTTGGCTTTGGGCGCGTGCGCGAAACTCTCCCAGCTGGATGGGATCTGAGGGGTTTGCGCTGTCGTCGTCCATTCTGTCTCCGTGCGAAAGTCCAGCCATATCAGCGTTTTAGCTGAAGGGCGGAGGGTGCCTAGCGCTACAGTGTTCCAGCGGAAGTCGGGTTTGGCAAGCGCGCCAAGCTGCGGAGCCTTGCCACACTATGGCCGCAAAAGCGCCCTGATCGCGCCCTTAGCCGGCCAAACTCCTCGCATTGTCTGACCATGTTGCTCCGTGGCGCGATGCTGGCTTGCCAGACCCTCCAGCCCCCAGCCCCTGGTAAGGTGGCATCGCGCCCATCCGAGCGGCAACTTCCGGGGCGTCCCGGCGCCATTGGTCTGACCCACCAACCGCCCGCTTGAGCCCTCAAAAACGCTTGTCCTTACACAGATCACTGGCCCGTCACCGCGTTTTGGTGGCGGGTTTTTCATGTCGGCTCTAGGCGATAAAAAAGCCCGGCGCTTGGCCGGGCTTTCTGAACTCTTGTCTTTCGGCGTCGTTCTAAGCCGCTTGCGCAAGGTTACGCAGCACATAGTGCAGCACGCCGCCATGCTCGACATATTCGATCTCGACCTCGGTATCGATCCGGCATTTGAGTTCGATCTCTTTGGTCGTGCCATCGCCATAGGTAATCGTCGCCGTCACCATCTGGCGCGGCTTGAGGTCACCCGACAGCCCTTTGATCGACACCGTTTCATCGCCCTTGAGGCCCAGTGACGTGCGCGTGTCATCGCCGGTGAACTCGAACGGGATCACGCCCATGCCAACAAGGTTGGAGCGGTGGATACGCTCGAAGCTCTCGGCGATCACGGCTTTGACGCCCAACAGGTTGGTGCCCTTGGCCGCCCAGTCACGCGACGAGCCGGCGCCATACTGTTCGCCGCCAAACACCACCAGCGGGGTGCCCGCCGCCCGGTGCGCCATGGCCGCTTCGAAGATCGAGGTCTTCTCGCCGTCCGGGCCGAGCGTGTAGCCGCCTTCCACGCCGTCGAGCATCTCGTTCTTGATGCGGATGTTGGCAAAGGTGCCGCGCATCATGATCTCGTGGTTGCCGCGGCGCGAGCCGTAGGAGTTGAACTCGCGCACCGGCACCTGGCGCTCGGTCAGGTATTGACCAGCGGGCGTGGTGTCTTTGAACGAACCAGCGGGCGAGATGTGATCGGTGGTGATCATGTCGCCGAGAATGGCCAGCACTTTGGCGTTCTCGATGTCGGCAATCGACCCTGGCTCTTTGTCCATGCCCTGGAAGTAGGGCGGGTTCTGAACGTAGGTGGATGATGGCGGCCAGTCATAGGTCTGGCTGTCGGTGGTTTCGACCGACTGCCATTTGTCGTCGCCCTTAAAGACGTCAGCATATTTCGACTGGAACGCTTCGCGCGTCACCGTCTTGTGGACGAGGTCCGCGATCTCCTGCTGCGTCGGCCAGATGTCTTTGAGGTAGACATCGTTGCCGTCTTTGTCTTGGCCGATCGGGTCGCGCGTTAGGTCCATGCGCATGTCGCCGGCCAGCGCGTAGGCAACCACCAGCGGCGGCGAGGCGAGGTAGTTGGCGCGCACATCGGGGCTGATGCGGCCCTCGAAGTTGCGGTTGCCCGACAGAACGGACACGGCCACCAGATCGTTCTCGTTGACGGCTTTGGAAATCTCTTCCTGCAACGGGCCAGAGTTGCCGATGCAGGTGGTGCAGCCATAGCCGACCAGGTTGAAGCCGATGGCGTCGAGATCTTCTTGCAGCCCCGCGGCCTCAAGATATTGCGAGACGACCTGCGAGCCCGGCGCGAGCGAGGTTTTGACCCAGGGTTTCTGGGTGAGGCCCTTTTCGCGCGCCTTGCGAGCGACAAGGCCGGCGCCGATCATCACATAGGGGTTGGAGGTGTTGGTGCACGAGGTGATCGAGGCGATCACAACCTTGCCCGACGCCATCTCATACTCTTCGCCTTCGACGGCCACTGATTGGTCGAGCGGACGCTTGAAGGTCTCGGCCATTTCTTTTTCGAAGGCTTTGGCCGCATCAGTGAGTGCGACAAAATCCTGCGGGCGCTTGGGGCCTGAGATGGCGGCACGGATGGTGCCCATGTCGAGTTCCAGCGTGTCGGTGAACACCGGCTCGGCGCCCGGCTCACGCCACATGCCACAGGCTTTGGCATATTCGCGCACCAGTTCGATCCGCTCTTCGGAGCGGCCAGACATCTGCATGTAGCGCAGCGTTTCTTCATCGATGGGGAAGAAGCCGCATGTGGCGCCATATTCGGGCGCCATATTGGCGATGGTCGCGCGGTCCGGCAGTGGCAGGCGATCAAGGCCGTCGCCGTAGAACTCGACAAATTTGCCGACAACGCCCTTCTCGCGCAGCATTTGCACGACCTTCAAAACGAGGTCAGTGGCCGTGGTGCCTTCGACCATTTCGCCGGTCAGCTTGAAGCCCACCACTTCGGGGATGAGCATCGAAATCGGCTGGCCAAGCATGGCCGCTTCGGCTTCA
>JAHCMG010000031.1 GCA_019192585.1 Devosiaceae bacterium MH13 | reverse complement strand
ACCCATCGGGGTCGGCATCATGGCGCGGTTGGGCGCCGGCGACGGCCGCCATAGGGTCATTCATGCCAAGATGCTCCGAGATCGAAGGGCAGCGCGGGTCACGCACGGTAAAGCTTGGCATTGCCCAACTCTTGCCGCAGTGGCCCGGCATCGCCGAACGTCTATCAGGCATCACCGTCGCGTCAACTTTGCGCAGAACCATGGCTTGCGGGCACGCCCGCCACGACTAAAAGAGGGCTATGAGGCTTCTTTCTCCTTCCACCGGACGGTCGCGAACGAGCCACCCCTCGTTCACCTTCATCATCACCGCGCTCATTGTGGCCGGGGTGGTGGCTGGCAGCTACCTCGCCTTCAACCGCACCCAGGGCGGCACCACCGACGAGGTGGCTGTTCAGGGCCGCGTTGTGGAAGGCAGCGAAGCGTTGCAGCAGGCCGCGACGACACCCGATCTGGGCCTCGGCCCAACCGGTTTCCGCGTCTGCAACGAGACCTCCAGCACCATCGGCGTGGCGCTTGGCTACAACAGCCGGCAAGGATGGATCTCCGAAGGATGGTGGAACCTTCCGACGGAAACCTGCGAAACCTTGCGATCGGGCTCGCTCGTCTCGCGCTATTATTACATCTACGCGATTGATTATGACCGCGGCGGGGAGTGGAAAGGCCGGCACTATATGTGTACACATGCCCGCATCTTCACCATCCGGGGATTCGAGGAGTGCGCGCAACGCGGTCTGGAGACGACCGGCTTCTTTGAAGTCGACACCGCCGGTCAGACCAGTTGGACAGTGCAGCTGACCGAGGAGTCCCTTCAGCAGTAGGCCGACCGCATGCTTAAGCGCGACCGCAGCGTCAAAATCCTCGCCACCCTCGGCCCCGCAAGTTCCGACGTTGAAACCATCAAGGCGCTGCACATCGCCGGCGCTGATATTTTCCGCATCAACATGAGCCATGGTGACCCCGACAAGATGCGGGCGATGATGGCAAAGATCCGCGAAGTGGAAGCCGATGTCGGCCGGCCCATCGGCATCTTGGTCGATATCCAGGGCCCGAAGCTGCGCGTCGGCATGTTTGCCGATGACGCGGTGATGCTCGACAAGGGCGCAACCTTCCGCCTCGACACCGTCGACGAGCCCGGCAATGGCGAGCGGGTCCGGCTGCCCCATCCCGATATTTTCGAGGGCATGCAAGTCGGTCACACGCTGCTGCTTGACGATGGCAAGCTGCGCCTTGTTTGCACCGCGACCGATCATGCGAGCTTCATCGACACCGAAGTGGTGGTCGGCGGCAAACTTTCGAGCCGCAAAGGCGTCAGCCTGCCCGACACGATCCTGACGAGTGGCGCGCTGACCGATAAGGATCGCCGCGATCTCCAAGCGGCGGTGGAAGCCGAGGCCGACTGGATCGCCCTGTCGTTCATCCAGCGGCCTGAAGATGTGGCCGAAGTCCGCAAGATGGTCCGTGGCCGCTCCGGCATTCTCTCGAAGATCTAGAAGCCGCAGGCGGTTGAGCAGATCGAAGAGATTATCGAACTGTCAGACGCCATCATGGTCGCCCGCGGCGACCTCGGCGTTGAGATGCCGCTCGCCGTCCTGCCGGGCACGCAAAAGCGCATCACCCGCGCCGCGCGCAAAGCCGGCAAGCCGGTCGTCGTCGCAACGCAGATGCTGGAATCGATGATTTCATCGCCGGTGCCGACGCGCGCGGAAGTGTCCGACGTGGCCGTTGCCGTCTATGAAGGTGCTGACGCCATCATGCTGTCGGCGGAATCAGCTGCCGGCGACTATCCGGTCGCAGCGGTCTCGACGATGAACACCATCGCCACCGAGACCGAGCGGGACCCCTATTACCGTTCGATCCTCGACGCCCAGCGCACACCGCCCCAGGCCACCGGCGCGGACGCCATCTCGGCCGCCGCCCGGCAGATCGCCGAGACGCTGCACCTGTCGGCGCTGGTCTGCTACACCTCGTCAGGCGCCACCGGTCTGCGCGCGGCGCGCGAGCGCCCGAAGACGCCAATCATCGCGATCACGCCGCGCATCCGGACGGCCCGCCGCCTCGCCCTGATCTGGGGCATCCACGCAGTTGCCACCGACGATGCGACCGACATTGACGATATGGTGGAACGGGCCTGCGCCCTGGCCATGAACGAAGGGTTCGCCGCGCCGGGCAACCGGATCATCATCTCCGCAGGCGTGCCCTTCGGCACACCCGGCGCGACCAACATGCTGCGCATCGCCTTCGTTCGCGAGGATCACGGCTCGGCGCTGGCTTAGCGGCAAACAGGCTAGGCGCGGGCGAGCAAGTCAGCAATCAGCTCCACCGTAAGCTCCGGATGGGTCTGGTGCGGCATGTGCCCGCCGCCCTCGATAACCGTTTTGCGCGCGCCTGGGATGTCGCGTTCAAGCCCGTCTGAATGCACATGCGCCCACACGACCCCATCCTGGTCGCCGGTAAGTATGTGCACCGGGCACGCAATGTCCGGATAGGCGGAGGCGGCCGTCCGCACGAAGGGGCGTAAGCGAAAAACATCGGCTGCATTCGCACGGAAAGACGCCGGCCTTAGCACCTGCCGCGCGCCAAGGGCCGCGCCATAGCCAGGGCGCGGAGCTTCCGGCGCAAAGACCGATTCGACGCCTTCATCAACTTGGTTCCAACCGACGGGCAAGGTCACCAGTTCGGTGAACAGGCCCCCGATCACGGGCAAGCAAGCCACGCCGTAATACCAGGTCACGCCGCCCCAGCCGCCGCCTTCCCAAGGGTGGGTTGCGGGCGCGACGAAGAGCACCCCGGCGCACAGTTCTGGGTCGACCAGCGCCGCTTGCGCCACCACCGAGCCACCCCAGCTGTGCCCGATGTATATGGCGCGCGAGACCCCTAGCGCACGCACCGTGCCGGCAATACGCGCCGCTTGAACCTGCGGACTGTGGTCACCCGCAGCGCGCGGGCTGGCGCCCTGGCCAGGCCGATCGACAAAGACACAGTGCTGATCCGGGCCAAAACTGTCTTCGAGCTGGTCACCCAGCGCGATTCTGAACTCGCGATGGTTGGAGCTCGCACCGTGAACGAACACCAGGCTGGGCCGGTCTGGAGACAGGGCGCCGGTTTCAACCACGTTCAAAGGCAGATCAGCGGACACTGCTACCAGGCGACCGTCTGCGGGATAGCGCGCCGCGATGCGCGCCACGCCCCAGCGGGTGACGAGCCACAGCACGCTGGCAACAATCGCCAGCGCAAAGCCCAGATAACCGAGCCAACCCATTAGGCGGAGAAGTTCAAATAGGCGCCCCTTCGAGGCGACGCTCAATGGCGTCTAACCGCCGCTTGGCGTTTTGAAGGTGCGGGTGCACGGCCAGCGCAGCCTCCAAAAAGGCCGCCGCCTGACGGTACTGCCCAAGCTCATCGAGCATGATGCCGATGCCGCTCAGGGCGCCGAAATGGCGTGGCTCAAGCCGCAGCACCTGCTGCACATCGGCGATCGAGAGCGCATAGTCTTCGCGCATAAAATGCACGGTCGCCCGGCGGTTCCAGCCTTCCGCATAGTTGGGGGCCAGCACGGTGACAGTATCGAGAAGATCGAGGGCTAAGGGCAGGTTGCGCTGGCGGATCGCAAGCGCCGAGCGTTGCATCAACAGATCCACCGACGAGCTGCCCGAATTGTTCCACCGGCGCTGGATTTGGCGCACCAACCGATCTGCATCGTCCGGCTCAGCGGAGCTGGCCAGCGCGTCAAGCAGGTCGGTCAGGTCGCTTGGGATGCGATCCGACGGTTCCGCTGAGCTCGGGTCTGTCGCGCTACCAGTCTCAACGTTCGAGGCAGTCTCCGGCGTTGAAGGCGACGGCGTCTGTGCGGACGCACCCTGTGGCGATGCGACCACCAACAAGGCGCCCAAAACCGCCGGCAAGAGAAGCTGCGGTGCGAAGCTCAGGGTGAACAGACGGGCGCCACCTGCGGACGTGCAAGAACTGTCCGGCTGCGTCACCGGCGTATGCGCATCACGAATCAAGGCGTGAAAAAACCGCATAGGGCAGTCTGCCTGACCCAATGCGGTTCGTCAAAATCACGCTCGCGTGAGCATCTGCCCCGCGAGCGCCGATCGTGCGGCGAGCTTAGCCCTGGCGAGCTTTAAAGCGGCCTTGCGTTTTGTTGATGATGTAAACCCGGCCGCGACGACGAACCATGCGGTTGTCGCGGTGGCGTTTCATCAAAGACTTCAGCGAGTTCTTGATCTTCATACTATCACCTCTACAGACCGACCCAAACCCGGTAACAACCGGTGGTTTGGAGGGTCCGCCCAAACAAACAGGCGCGCATTGCTGCGCGCCTTCAAAAAGGTGGCTGCTCAATGCCAAGAGCTATCGGGCTTGTCAAGCTGGCAACGGCTTCAAAGCCTGGTTTGCCAGGGAAAACCATGATGGCAAACGAGGCCTAGAGGAACCATGGTGGGCGCGGGCAGGATCGAACTGCCGACCCCTTCGATGTCAACGAAGTGCTCTCCCGCTGAGCTACGCGCCCTCAACGGTGGCGAGGTCTTATCGGGTTCATTGCGGCGATGCAAGCACGCTGATCAAGGTTCAGCCAAAGCGAGACGTTCGTACTGGCAGCTAGGCCGCCAGCAGTTTCTCAACCTCATTGACCAGGTCTTTGAGGTGGAAGGGCTTGGAGAGCACCTTGGCGTCTTTGGGCGTGTTGGAATCGGGGTTCAGCGCCACCGCCGCAAAGCCGGTGATGAACATGACCTTGAGTTCGGGGTCGAGCTCGGTCGCTTTGCGCGCAAGCTCAATGCCGTCCATCTCAGGCATCACGATATCGGTCAGAAGCAGCGTGAAGGGCTCTTCTTGGAGCCGCGAGAAGGCGCTCTGGCCATTGTCGAACGACACAACATCATAGCCCGCGTTCTCCAGCGCCTTCGCCAGAAATCGGCGCATGTCATTGTCATCTTCGGCAAGGAGAATGCGGGTCATCCAACTCTCTCAGTCAACTCTCTTCGGCAGGTGCACTTTGGCGCCATGTTTAGCAGCGCGGACACGCGGCACAGCATGCGAATCTCATCCCTTTTGAGAATCACATCTTGGCATAGATGGAAAGGTCCGCGCACCGCGCGCAGCCAAAGTTGATCGCCACCTTCGCCCCCAGCCGCTTACCAACGCGCCGAACGCCGGTGGACAGTGCTTGGTGAACCTGCGATCCTCTAAGACCATTGCAAATCAGCGGCGGTGCGCCGCGTCACCACGCGCGCACCATGGTCCGTTCCACCCATTAGGCGCCCAGCTCCCCGTTTATGGAAACCATCGAAGCCTTCACGAAAGACACCGCCTACGATCTGGTTGTCCCGGTCAACCAGACGGCGCCTTTCGTTTTTGGCTCACCGCATTCGGGCACCAGCTATCCGCGCAGCTTTTTGGAAGCCGCCCAGCTTGCCCCGCGCGAGCTACGGCGTTCTGAAGACACCTATGTTGAGCGGCTCGTTGCCGGTGCCGTTGCCAAAGGCGCACCGCTGATCGCCGCGCGCTTCCCGCGCTGCTATTGCGATGTGAACCGCGAGCCCTACGAGCTCGACCCACGCATGTTCGCCGAGCCGCTGCCCGGCTTCGCCAACACTGCGTCGCTACGTGTGGCGGGTGGCCTGGGCACCGTGCCGCGCCTGGTTGGCGACCGCCAGCCGATCTACCGCAGCAAAATCACCGTCAAAGACGCGCTCTCGCGGGTGGAGATGCTCTACAAGCCTTACCACACGGCGCTGCGGCGCACGCTTGCGCAAACCCATGTGCGCTTTGGCGCGGCAACGCTGATCGATTGCCACTCCATGCCGTCGGTGATCCGCACGGCCCAGGGCACCTTGTCCGCCGATTTTGTGCTCGGTGACCGGTTCGGCTCGAGCTGCGCACCAGCGATCACCGAAACCATCGCGCACGCCCTGCAATCGATGGGCTTCACGGTTGCGCGCAACAAGCCTTATGCCGGCGGGTTCATCACTGAACATTATGGCCGGCCAGAGCGCGGTATCCACGCGATCCAGATTGAAATCAATCGCGGCCTCTACATGAATGAGCGGACCCTGGTGCCGAACGCCGGCTTCACCACCATCATCCAGGCGCTTGATGAGGTGATGACGGCGCTGTTCTCGCTCGACATCACGGAGCTGCTGCCGATGGACCGCGCGGCCGCCGAATAAAGCCGCGTTCCTGCGCCTCCCATCCAGACCAAAAAAAAGCCGTCCGGCACAAAGTCCGAACGGCTCAAGTCTAGGGAGGAAACGCCCAAGGAGGGCATTACGTCACGCCGGGAGGGCCATGACGCACTGCACAAACTATGTGTGCGGCGCAATATGTCAAGGAGGACCGGTGGATTTTTGACCGGTTGCTCAAAATTCCTGCCGATCAACTTGCAAAGCGCAATATTGTTACGCGGACGCCTAACCTTTGGATCAGCGGGCCGGGGAATCGGCGAATATTCCGTCTGCCGCCAGGTCAGGCTGTGCAAACCAAAGCCCGGTTCCCTCATGACAATTCTGTGACAGATTGCTTTCGAGCGCCACTTGCGTGACAGGTTCCGCTATCGCTGACGGGCATCCAGACCGCAGCCCGACCCCAGCATCGCGCAAGACCCCGGACACGCCGTGACCCACGCTTCTTCTGACATCGCCAACGCCATCGCCGCCCGCACCGCCCTATTCCAGGCCATACGGGAGGCGGCCGACACGAACACCCTGCCGCTGTTTCGCGCCCGGCCCGATGTGGAGAACAAAGCGCCAGACGGCGCCTTCGATCCGGTGACCGAGGCAGACAGGGCCTGCGAGCGGGCCATTCGTGCCCTGATCGAAGCCAGTTTCCCCGACGATGGGATTATCGGCGAAGAGTATGGAACCGTCCGGCCCGAGGCGGCGTTTCAATGGATCATCGACCCCATCGATGGCACACGCGCCTACGTTTCAGGCGTTCCGCTCTGGGGCACACTCGTCGGCCTGCTGCATAACGGGCGGCCCTGTGCCGGCATGGGCTACCAGCCCTATATTGGCGAAGCGTTCGTCAATGCTGGCAGCAGCGCTATGCACCTTCACCGCGGAACCGAGAAGCCGCTTTCCACCCGCCCCTGCACCGAGCTGAGCGCGGCGACCCTGTTCACCACCACCCCGGCCCTGTTCGGCCGCGAGGAGCGGCCCTGCTACGACGCGGTGGAAAAGGCCGCGCGCGCCAACCGCTACGGCGCCGATTGGTACGGCTACGCGCTGGTCGCCAGCGGAACGACCGATATCGTCATCGAAACCGGCCTTGCGGTGTACGACATCCTGCCCCTCGTCCCGATCATCGAAGGGGCTGGCGGGTTGGTCTGCAATTGGCGTGGCGCGCCCCTCACACCCGAAGGCTTCACAGGCCAGGTGCTGGCGCTCGGTGATGCGGCGCTCAAACCAGCCCTCTTGGACGCGCTCGCGCCCGCAGCGCGGTGAGCTACAACAATGATAGAGTTAGGTTTTCAAGCGAACGGTTGAGCCGGCCTTCGCGCATCTCTTGGACGGAGTAGAACGCGTCCGACGCGGCAAAGAACATGTCGCGAATAGCGTCCGTCTCAAACATGGGTTCGTGCTTAGACAGCGGCAGCCGCACCAATGTGGCCGTCGGCACCGCCGCCGCGAGGCGTTCGATGGCGACCGGCGAGACGATCGTGTCCGCCCCGGCTTGAACAAACAGGCACGGCGTCGAGATGCGGTTGAGCATCGCCTGGTTCCAGATGCGCGCCATGCCGCGTGCGCATTGGTTCAGCCAGCCTAGCGTCGGCCCGCCAAGCCCGAGCTCGGGATACTGTGCTAAAAGCCCCGCGCTGCGCGCGTAGCGGCCCTGGTGCGAGGTGACATCATTGTCCTCAAAGGCCGCCGTGCCCGCCAGCGCATCGCCAGATCCCGGCGCATACATCTGGTTGAAGCCAAAACGCGAGGCCCATTTGGAGGCCGTCGCGATCGTCTCGTGCGAGGCTTCGCCAACATTGAAACGGAGAAGTGGCGCCGAAAGAACCATCCGGTCGAACCACAAGGGCTTGCGAACCATCAGGTGCAGGGCGATCAGGCCGCCCATCGAATGGGCAAGGCCCATCAGCGGCAGCGGGCAATCGGGCAGCACGGCCTTCTCGATCACCAATTGCGCGTCGCGCACATAAGCGTCGAACTCGTGGATGTGCCCTTTGCGTGGCTCGTCGCGCAAAATCCGCGTCGACAGGCCCTGCCCGCGCCAATCAAAGGCGACCACCCAAAAGCCGAGCCGCACATAGCGTGCGATCACATCGGCATATTTCTCGATATATTCAGCCCGGCCTTGCATCAGCACCAAGGTGCCAAGCGCCTGGCCCAGCGGCTTGAAATGGGCAACGCGGATCCGCGCAAACCGCCGAAGGCCAACCGAGACGTAGCCAACACGGTGAAGCCGCGCCATCGGCATGCCCTCAACCGCGTACAGCCGCGCGCCATCCTCGCCTTCAACATAGCCGGGGTCAGACGGCTCATCGGACAATGCGTCGGCAGGAACCTGCACAGCCAGATCGGCCTCGGCGCCACCAAGCGTCGCCGGGTCGGGAAGCTGTGAGGGTTCAAAACGGGTTGCAACGGCATTTGCCATGGCGCGTTTGTGCCTCAACGCGGGATGCCGTTCAACGGGCAGGCGGCACTACTCTTAACGTTGCGGCCTTGCGGCCACAGGAAATGCGCCCGCCGCAAACGTGCCGAAGCCGGCGCAACCCATCGGTTGCACCGGCTTCTTTCCCGAACGCTCACTCGGAGGGCGGATAGAGCAAGCATTCAAGCTTGGTTGAGCGCGGGCTTAGCCGCGGCCCCAGCGCCACATGATCTGGCCGGTGAACTTGTTCACGGCGATCCGCCGGTAACCGCGCCAACCGCGCGCTTCGAACACGTAGACATTGCGGCGCTCACGCAGGAACGAGATGTCCCGGAAACCAGCCTGGCGCAGAACCCGGCGCGCTTGGCGGGGGCGCAGATGGTGCGCCGGCTGAACGTGGCGCGAGCCCTGCCAATGGTGCGGGCGGTGCACCGGCGCCTGCCAGCGGCGATGATGCGTCGGCACGAAGTGACCGCCAGGATGGTTGGGGCCAACAACGAAGCTGCCTTGCGGGGTGGTGATGCTGAAGCGGAAGTCACCGGCGCTTGCGACGCCCGCGCCGCCTGCCAGCGTGCCCAGGGCGAGGATTGCGGCCAGAGCCGACTTGGTGAGGGTCTTACGGTTGGTCATCTGAGCCTCCTTGGCTGTCAGGTTCACTGCGGGTGGACGCTGCGGGGTGTGCTGTGATGCCCCTTGGCCTCCGTTGATGATCACACCCTAGAGGCGGGCGCCTGAACCGAGCCGGAAGCCCTCGTTCATTTTCGGTTCAGGCACGCAAAACCGTGCCTTCGGCCGCTGAAAGGAGGCCGCGCATGACGCATTTAAAGTATATATTTCAGAGGCTTAAAGCCGGGACGCTTTCGGCAGGCCGACCCCTTGAAAATCGACCGCCCCATAACAACATCGTGTCGTGAAGGCGCCATTTGGGCCTTCGGTCGCTCCGCCAAGCGCGATGGCCTGATGGCATCGCCCGCTCACTGAACCGAGCAAACCGCGGACCGGCCAAACTCACTTTGTTGCTTCACTTGGAGGACACACCATGCGTGTTGACTATTCACCGCTTTACCGCTCGACCGTCGGTTTTGATCGCCTGTTTTCGCTGCTCGACCAGACGGTTTCGAACGAAACCAATTCCTACCCGCCGTACAATATCGAACGCACCGGCGAGAACGCTTACCGGATCACCATGGCCGTCGCCGGCTTCGGTCCCGATGAGCTGAATGTGGAAACCAAAAACCACACGCTGCACGTCCGCGGCGATAAGAGCGCGGACGCCAAGAGCGACACCCGCGAGCTTCTGTATCGCGGTATCGCGGCTCGCAACTTTGAGCGCCGGTTCCAACTTGCCGACTATGTCGAAGTCGTTGGTGCATCGATGGAGAACGGGCTTCTGCACATCGACCTGAAGCGCGAGCTGCCCGAAGCGATGCGCCCGCGCACCATCTCGATCAGCAATGGCGCCACCAACGGCGCTGCTCCGGCGATCGACGTGGAAGCGAAGAAAGCCTAACCAGCTGACAGTTTGGGCTGAGGCCCACAACGCGAAAGGCCCGGCAAATTGCCGGGCCTTTTGTGTGTCTAATGCCAGGCAGGCCGCCCCTTAAGCGGCTTTGGCTTTGGACGCCGCGTCGACAAACTGGTCGATATGCTCATCCGTCGTCGCGAAGCTCGCAACCAACCGAACCAGCGTCTCGCCCTCGCCAACGGACATATCATCATCCACCGTGTCGGCCGGCCAGGGCGCGAACACGGCCCCCGCTTGCGACAAGGTTTCAGCCATCGCGCTTGGCATGATGGCGAACACTTCATTGATCTCGGTGGGCGCCGCGAGCCGGCATCCGGGGAGCCCGGAAACCGCATCGGACAGTTTGGCGGCCATCGCGTTGGCGTGGCTCGCAAGCACCCGCCAGCGATCGTCCTTCAGCATGGCCAAGGCCTGGGCGGCGGCGAAACGGTTCTTGGAGAAGACCTGGCCCATCTGCTTATTGCGATAGGCGAGATCATCGCGAAACTCGGGGCGGAACGAGACAACCATCTCGGACGCCCACGCGCCATTTTTGGTGAAGCCCAGCGACAGCAGGTCGACGCCCGCCTCATGCGTGATCGCTTTGGGTGGCACGTTCTGCGCCACCAGTGCGTTCGAAAACCGCGCACCATCCATATGCAGCACCACACCGTTGCGCCGAGCGATCGAGCCGATGGCCGCCACGTCCATCACGCAATAGGTGGTGCCAAGCTCGGTGCCCTGGGTCATCGAAACGGCGATCACCCGGCCGCGATAGACCGCGCCTTCGGGATAGGCCGCCAGCCCTTCGAGCACCTCTTGTGCGCTGATGCGGCCCTGCCGCCCCCGCAATTTGTGCAGCTTCATGCCGACCAGCGATTCGGGACCGCAGGCCTCGTCGACCAATATGTGCGCATCGCGCTGCGCCAGCACCACGCCGCCGGGCCGCGCCACCGCACTCAGCGCCAGCATGTTCGCGCCCGAGCCCGTGGCGGTGCAGAACACATCAACGTCACGGTCGAAGAACGCGCCGAGTTCATCGCGCAGTTGGCTCGTCAGGTCATCGCCGCCATAGGCAGCCGCAAAGCCGCTTGAGGCGGCGGCGAGCGCCTCGTTGATTTCGGGCGCCGCACCGGCCCAATTGTCACTTCCAAAAAACACGCACTGCCCCTGTTTCGGCATACATAAAAGGGTCCGGCGCCTATAGCACCGGACCCTCCGCATGGCCAAATCACAACCGAGCGGAAGCCCGGCGTGTTTCGCCCATCAGCCACGCGTGTTCATGATCCTCCCGGCAAGGGCATCTGCCGACAAAAGGCCGGGGCCTTTGAGGACCAAATAGGTAAGGGGGAACACCCACAACAGGCGCTGATCGAGGATGATCGAGTTTTGGAACCGGTCAAACCAGGCGCCGAGAGCATCGTCGGCGACGCCGTGGAACGCGACATCGACATAGCTTTGCACAACCACAAAGCCGATCATGCCCAGCGCCGAGAGCCTGCCAAACAGGCCGATCACCACCAAAATGGGCAGCAGAAACTCGGCATAGGTTCCCGCATAGACCAGCAGCGTCCAGGGCAGCGCGACCTGGCTGACATCATAACCCGTCGCCTCGATCACCGGCGGCACGATCTGCGCGTAGGCGCCAACCGACAGCGAGAACAGGCCACCATCAAGCTTGGTCTGGGCGGCGTTCCAATAGTAGCCGAACAAGACGGCCGCAAAGGTGAAGCGCGCCAATAGGCCGGGCAGCCATGCGCTTGTGGCACGCTCCAGCGCGCCAAACACCGTGCCGTACAGGGAGACTAAGCGGCGCACGAGCGGCACGCCCTTTGGGGCAGGCTGTTCGGCTGGCGCCGTGTGGACATCAACGCTCGCCATGGCAAGCACTCCTTCATGATGGGGTTGAAAGCGGTGAGAAGTGGGAGAACGCGCCAAGGCTCAGCGCGTCAGAAAGCGTGGTCTGGAGATCGAAGGCAGGCTCAGCCTCGAAACCGGCCTGCGCCGCGTCAGCGAAACTGTCGCCCGCCTCACAGGCTTTGAGGAACGCGGACGCCCCTGGTGAGATGCCGTTGACGGAAACCTGGTAGGCGGGCCGCGTGATCAAGGCTTGCGAGCCGCGCCGCAAGTCCAGCGCCGATCGGGCTGCGCCCACATCCTCCCCGCGCATCGCGGCCTGTTCGATCGCGTGCATTTCGGCGATCGGAAACCGGAACCGGACCAGCCGCGTTGCTGGATGGAGCACCAAACGGCCCGCGGACAGAGTTTCGGGGTCGAGCGCGGCGAGGGTCGCACCATCGAGCGCGGCCGCGTCCGCGGCGTGGTAGCTGTCGAGGTACAACCGCTCCAACAGCGCCATCTCCGCGAGAAAGGGGCGGCTCTTCGTCGCCTCATGATTGGCAAGATAACGCGGAAAGCCGGCCCCATAGCCGCCGAGCACCGGGGAGCGGGGCGGGTGCGCACGGGCAAAGTCGGCAGTCAGCGCACGCGACAGCCCGTCGCCCAGCATTTGCGCGGTGATAGGAAAGGCCGCCTGTAAGGCGTCCGCCAAGCTGGCCACCACATTGTTGCGATAGATGTTGAACGCTTCGGTCGGGTCAGCACCATTGGCCCGCGCGATGCCGTGCGGCACCGGCGCGTCGGGGGCGCGCAGCGCGTGGGCGAAGGCGCCTTGCCCCTCTCGCTCACCACCTGATGAAGTGACATCAAGCGACATGACGGCGACCAAGCAGCGGGCTTTGGGTGTCGAGCACGGCCTGCGCGCGCGCCACTTCGCCTGCAAGCACGTCAAAGGCGGGCACATCATTGTCCCACTCAACAAGCGTTGGACGCGGGCCGATGCGCGCGATCAGATTCTCATAGAGGTCCCACACCGGATCAGCGACCGCGCGGTCATGCGCGTCGATCAGCAGAGGCGCACCATCGGACAAGGTCACCGATGCATGGCCAGCAAGGTGGATCTCGCCCACGCTGGCGGTTGGGAAGGCATCAAGATAGGCCTGCGCCGAGGTGCCATGGTTGGTTGCGGAGACAAAAACATTGTTCACGTCGAGCAGCAGCCCGCAGCCCGTGCGGCGCACGATCTCGCGCAGAAAATCGGTCTCAGACATCTCGGATTGCTCAAACACCACATAGGTCGAGGGGTTCTCGAGCAAGATCGTCCGGCCCAGGGCGCTTTGGACCTCATCTATATGGTCGGCGACCTTGGCGACGGTCTGCGGCGTGTAGGGCAGCGGCAGCAGATCGTTGAGATAGCTCTCATCATGGCTCGACCAGGCCAGGTGCTCGGAAAACAGATCAGGCGCGTAACGCTCGTTCAGCGCCACGAGGCGGGCGAGATGGTCGGCATCGAGCCGGCCTTCGCCGCCGATCGACAGGCCGACGCCGTGCAGCGACAGGCCAAAGCGTTCGCGCAAATCGGTCAACAGGCGGTGCGGCATGCCGCCAGCGCCCATGTAATTTTCAGGGTGAACCTCAAACCAGCGCACCGCGTGATCGTCACCAAAGACCGCCTCGGCATGGGCGTGCTTGAAGCCAACGCCAGCGTCAGCGTCGGTGATCATGGGGACAGAAGCCGTGGTGTGATAGGCAGACATGGAGGTCACCGAGGGTTGGCCGCAACGGGGCCGCAGTGGGGGTGAGCACCGGGCGCGAACGCCCGGCGCAAAACGGTGTGGCGTTACGCCGGCAGATCGCGATCGAGCTCTTCGAGCGAACCCATCCGGCCATCGGGCAGGAAGAAGTCTTCGTCGGCCATGGTTGCGGTGCCGTACTGGGTGCAGGTGCCGCTCTCGACGAACGTCCAGGCATTGCCTTGGTAGTCGACCGTCGAGGTGCCGGCACACGTGGTGCCCGGACCAGCGGCACAATCATTGGCGCCAGCAAGCGAGATGCCGTAGCATTTCTCTTGGCCCTGGGCGTGAGCCGGAACGGTTGCGGTGACCGAAGCAGCGGCACCCAAAGCGGCAGCGGCGAGGACGGCGGCGGAAACAGTGCGACGAGTTGCGCTCATTGTTTGATTTTCCCTTGATCAATGCATGGGGTGGAGTGGAGGTGTCGAAACGGCCAAACCGCTTCTGACACCCAACCTGGCCAAGCCGCCGATCAATGGGAAATGACAAGACAGGGAGTTTCACCGCACACGCGCCTCACCATCGCTTGCGCGAGCGTGATCTCAGTTCACGGGCGCGTGAAGCAGCAAATGCTAAGATAAATTCACGCCTGCGCAATTTTCACAAAAGAACGGCGGGTATCTGGCATCTTTTTGACCCTGTGCGGCGTTTTGCGGGTTGAGCGGCCCCCAGCTTTCTGGCAAAGGCTCTTTCAGGAAAGGTCAGCCATGTTGTCCTAATCCTGAGACTTGACTGCCCAGCGCGAACCACCGACACACGGTTCACGCGCCTAACACGCAGTCACTCGGCCACCGGGCCGACACGATAACCTGTCATGGAGTTGCCGCTCGGTAACCACTGGCAGGCCCGGACCAACGGCCCGATGCGCCACGGTCCTCGACAAGGCCCAAGGGCCACTACGCATACGGTTGGCAGGGACCAACGAGCCGCACGAGCACTGCGACCCGTTCCCAAGCCGACGCCGCGAGACAAAAGCTCGCGCCAGCAAACACGGCCGTGCAACGGCCAATGGGTGAGGAAGGCAATGGGGATGACGATGCAGCGCAACACGTTCGCGACGCCCGCTGGGTCCAACATTCACGAACGCCGCGCACGCGCGGCGGCGCAAGGGCTGTACCGCCCCACCCACGAGAAAGACGCGTGCGGCGTTGGCTTCATTGCCAACATGAAGGGCGAGAATTCGCACCGCATCGTTCGTGACGGTCTTCAGATCGGCGAGAACCTGACCCACCGGGGCGCCGTTGGCGCTGACCCGCTGATGGGCGATGGCGCCGGCATGCTGCTGCAGAAGCCCGACGCGTTCTTCCGCGAAGAGATGCGCGCACAGGGCATCGAACTGCCTGCCGATGATGCTTATGCCGTCGGCTTCATCTTCCTGCCGCAAGACCCGGCGCTGCGCGCCCGCTGTGAAGAGATCGTTGAGGCGACCATCACCGCCGAGGGCCAGCAACTCTTGGGCTGGCGCGACGTGCCGGTCGACAACAGCTGCCTCAGCCAAGCGCCTGACATTCAGGCCTCTGAGCCAGTGCACCGGCAGGTCTTTATCGGCCGCAACGCGACCACCGAGGCGGGCGACGAGTTCGAGCGCAAGCTGTTCATCCTGCGCAAGGTGATCTCCAACACCATCTATGATGGCGTTGCGACGGGCGAACAGTTCTATTTCGTGTCGCTGTCGGCGCGGACCATTGTCTACAAAGGCATGTTCCTTGCCTACCAGCTCGGCGCCTACTTCAAGGACCTGACCGACGAGCGCTTCACCTCGTCGCTGGCGCTCGTCCACCAGCGTTTCTCGACCAACACGTTCCCGTCTTGGAAGCTCGCGCACCCCTACCGGATGGTCGCGCACAATGGCGAGATCAACACCCTGCGCGGCAACGTCAACTGGATGGCCGCGCGCCAAGCGTCCGTCGCCTCGGAAGCGTTCGGCGACGACATTTCGCGTCTCTGGCCCATCTCCTATGAGGGCCAGTCAGATACCGCGTGCTTCGACAACGCGCTCGAGTTCCTGTTCATGGGCGGCTACCCCATGCACCACGCTGTGATGATGCTGGTGCCCGAGGCATGGTCCGGCAACCAGGTGATGGATGCCGAGCGCAAGGCCTTCTACGAGTAC
Source organism: Devosiaceae bacterium MH13 (assembly GCA_019192585.1). Lineage (GTDB taxonomy): Bacteria > Pseudomonadota > Alphaproteobacteria > Rhizobiales > MH13 > MH13. Next base: position 158 of record JAHCMG010000031.1, on the reverse strand, counting down.
CACGCCGCACTGATGGAGCCGTGGGACGGCCCCGCCGCGATTGCCTTCACCGATGGCCGCATGATCGGCGCGACGCTCGACCGCAATGGTCTACGCCCCGCGCGCTATCTGGTCACCGACGATGGCGACATCTTGATGGCCTCAGAAGCTGGCACCTT
>JAHCMG010000004.1 GCA_019192585.1 Devosiaceae bacterium MH13 | reverse complement strand
CTGCTACCCTTTTGAGGGACGGCTCGCGCACCAGACACTTGGCATGCTGCTCACGCGCCGCATGGAGCGGATGCGGGCCAAGCCGCTGGGCTTTGTCGGCACCGATTACGCGCTCGGCATCTGGGGCCTTGCGGACTTTGGCGAGATGATCGCGAGCAAAAGGATGCCGCTCGCCGACCTGTTCGCCCAATCCATGTTGGGCGACGATCTCGAAGAATGGATGGGCGAGAGTTACCTCCTCAAACGCACCTTCCGCGCCTGCGCCCTGATCTCCGGGCTCATCGAAAAGCGCCATCCGGGCAAGGAGAAATCCGGGCGGCAGGTGACCGTTTCGACCGATCTCATCTACGACGTGCTGCGCCAGCACGAGCCCGACCACATTCTGCTGCAAGCGACCTGGGCGGATGCGGCGACGGGGCTGCTCGACATCGCCCGGCTGGGCACTATGCTCGCGCGTATCGAGGGACGAATCACGCATCAGCGGCTCGAGCGCATCTCCCCACTGGCCGTGCCGATCATGCTCGAAGTGGGGCGTGAGCCGGTCCATGGCGAAGCGCGAGACCAGGTGCTCGAAGACGCCGAAGCGATGATCGACGAGGCCATGGGCGACGGCAAACCGCTGCGCCGCCCGCCGGTCTTCTTGGGTGCTTAAGCGCGCGATGAGAGAGCAAGGAACGCGACGGACACATGGCCGCCTGGCTTCAACAGCAACAGCGGATGCCGCAAACGCCTGACGAGCCGCCGACCCATGCGGATGTTGAGGTCGCGGGCGGCAGCTTTGTCGCGGACCGCTCAGGCGCGCTGTACTGGCCCGAAGAGCGGCTGTTGATCGTCTCTGATCTGCACCTTGAAAAGGGCTCGTCCTTCGCCCGCCATCGCAACCATATTCCGCCCTACGACACGGCGGTGACGCTGAAACAGCTTCGGTTGCTCATCGATGCCTATGCCCCCGCCCGCGTCGTCTCCTTGGGTGACAGCGTGCACGACCGCAAGGCGTGGAGCCGGCTCGGGCCAGATGATCAGGCGGCACTGACGCAGATGGTGGGCGCGGTGACCGATTGGGTCTGGATCACCGGCAACCACGACCCCGAGCCGCCGCAAGGTATTCCCGGCCTCAGCGTCTCCGACCTCTATGTCGGCAGCGCCATTTTCCGGCACCATCCTGGTGGACCGGTGCATGATGGCGCGACCGAGATTGCCGGCCATTTGCACCCCGCACCACGGGTGGTCGGACGCGGCGCGTCAGCGCGGCGGCCGGCTTTCGTTACCGATGGCATGCGGATGATCCTGCCGGCCTTTGGCGCTTACACGGGCGGCCTGTGCCTATCGTCGCCAGCCTTTAAGCCCTTGTTTCAGCGGCAAAATCTGCGCGCATTTGTGTGCGGCCGCTCGCGGGTCTTCACGGTGCCGGGGCACCGGATCATGGGTTGGGGCTAGGCCTGATCGGGACCGTCGATCAGACGATCGTCAGCACCGCCAAGACCGACAGAAGCGAGCACACCAACGCGGTGAGCACGGTGCGCAGGGTCGCGTACCAGTCAGGCGCGCCATCATCGGCGACGTCGCCCGCGTCCCAAGCCCCCTGGGCGGCAAAGGCCATAGCCAGCAAGACGAGCGCGGGGAAGTGGGGCATCAACAGCGCCACCCAGCCCAGAAGTGATGGCAAAATCGACAGGGCGAGCCGCGCGTCCCGCTTCTCGTCAAACTGCATCAAGAGCGCCAGGCCCCAGCGCACGCCGCCCAAAAACGACAGGATCACCGCGCCATAGGCGAGCGTTGAGCGAACGGCAAAGTCTTGGTCGAGGACCCACACGCCTCCAAGGGCGTAGACGATCATGCCGGCGGCAAATGGCAAAGCGCCGGACAGGCCGAGCCAGAAGGGGGTGCGCGGAATGCTCTTGAGGTTGCCGAACATGCTGGACATATCGCCGGGTTGTCGCGTGGTTTTGTTCCGCCGCATCGCGACGCTCCACACCAACACAGGTAGCCTACGCTCTGCGGAACACAACCCCACCGAGCCAGCCTGTGAACAGGGCGAGGAGCACGGCAAGAAAACCATACAGCAGGGGCTCGTCTTCGGCGGTTGAAAAGATCAGCTGCTCGAAGCCGGTCTTGCGCACCAAAATGCCGACCCGCTCTTCAGCCAGCAGCGCGCCGCCGGAGAAAAGAAAGACCCGCACGGTGAAATTGCCCAAAGGCACATCGGCGGGGAACGTCGCCCGCGCGCGGAAGAGCTGGTTGTCGATAACGTCGACCGCGTCGGGGACTTCTTGATAGATTTCCGCGTCGCGCCGCAGCCTCAAAAAGGCGCTTTGGAAGATCGCGGCTTCCGGGTCGACCGCGGCGTCTGCATCCGAGGCTTCGGCACGCTCGTCGGCACCCTCATCTGCGTCCTCTTCGGGGCCTCCCGGTGGCGGCAATAGGTAGTCGGTGCCAATGCCAAAACGGCGCAGAAGCGTGGGGTGGGCGATCTCCTCGACCGGCCGGTTGGAGAGCACCGAGTAGGCGCTGGGCACATCGTCAAAGGTCTCCGCGCTGCGGTTGATCCACACGCCGAGCACGCGTTCCTTTTGCCGGGTGACGGCGTCGACCAGCGGGCCGGTGACGGTGACCACGACATCATAGTCGGACGCGCGCGGCACGGTGGC
>JAHCMG010000300.1 GCA_019192585.1 Devosiaceae bacterium MH13 | reverse complement strand
TACTTTTTGGGCGCCAGAAACCAGCTCTTGGTGACCTCGGTGCCAACGGAGATGACCTCGTCGACATGCCACACAAACATCCACGCATCTTCGGGCGGCAGGTTCTCAAACAGCGGCCCGAACTGCGCCGGCAGATCCATGAAGATCGGCGAGTAAAACGGGCCCAACGTCCAACGCTTCAACCGTTTCAGCGCGATATCATCAATCGCATCATCAAATTCGACGGCCATGGCCAAGGGCGAAAAGCCGGTGCCGGAGAACTTCCATGCCAAGGACTGATAGCTTGTGACGGGAAACGCGCGGGCGGGCAGGCGCTGCCTGTCGAGCCAAGCCTGTGTGTAAACCGGCCTGTTTGTTGCCCCGTCCCAATGATCCCAAGCGAGCCGTTTCAAACGCCCATCGCTTTCCGGCGACAGCGACCGACCCTCCGGCCAGAAGATCGGCAGCGCATGCTCGACGGCCTCTTGATAGATCGCCCGACCGATTTCTTGCAGTTGCAGCGGCCGCGGCACGCGCCGCCGCGCCATCATGTCATCAAGCACCTTCTCGCGCAGCGCCCGGGCGTTCACCGGCGCCGGTTTTCGCTCGCGCACATCACGTGCCAGCGCAATCACATCGGCAAGGATCGGCAGCCCTGAATCGTTGCGGTCCACCCGCACATCGAGACCGCCCGCGTCGCGCTTATCGAGCAGCCGCAAAAGGCTATCGAGCCGCGTCGCGACGTCCACAAGCACCGGATCGGAGACCTGCAACAGCCCCGCGATCACCCGCTGAAGTGTCTGGAAATAGACCCGCCGAACATCCGTCGCCGGTGTCGCAGAAACGGTCACCGGCAGGCCCTACTCGACATATTTGCCCGCTTCGACCTTCTTGACGATCTCACCGAAGCGCCGCGCAAACTCAGCATTGGCATGGTCGGCCTTCTGGCGGATTTGCGCCGTGCGCTGCATGTAGATGTCGTGCGCTTCCATCATAGAAACGATGCGGTTCTCCGACGAGATCCCGATCTGCGTGATCATCGCTTCGGCCTGCGCATCGGTCTCACGGCCAACATCATCGATCCGGTGACCAATGTTCTGCTGGGCCGAGGTGCGCAGCGATTCCACCAGCGCGTCGTACATGATGGTGCGCTGCTCGGTGTCGATCGCGAGCTTGGAGATCAGCGTCTGCTGGGCCGCTTTTTGCTTGGCGAGGCTCTCGACATAGTTGGCGTAGATCGCCGCGTAGCGCTCAAAGCTTTGCTGCGTCGCCACCAGTTCTTGCTTCTTGGCCGACGCTTCATTGTAGCTGTTGGCGACGTCCGCACGCTCGCCCTGCAGGGCCTTCAGCGCTTCGCCCGTCGCATCGGTGATCTGGGTATCAAGGGCCGAGATCTTTGGCCCCAGCTCGTCCAGCAGCGCCTCGGTCTCTTCGATCGAGCGGGCCGTTACCTGCGCCCGGTCGAGAACGCTCGCCTGCGCCGTCTTCGACTTTTCGAGCCGATCGTCGATCACCGCCAGCTGCTCTTCGAGCAGGCCGCGAATGACTTCTGACTTCTCGATCAGACTGTTGAGGTTCGAGCGGATGTCGGCGTTGCGGATGCGCGAGGTTTTCATTTCCTCGGCGCGGCGCTTTGAAAAGATCGCCGTTAGCTTCTCACCAAACGTGCTCTCGCTCATCGATTTGAATTCAGAGCCGAACGTTTGGGTAATCTCGTCAAGGCCATACACCAGCGAGGCGATGTTGCCTTGCAGCTTATCCTCGTTCTCAACGACCGCTTTGAAGTCCTGGTCGTCGATATCGACATCAATCGATTGCATCTCGCTTTCGCCGAGCACCGCCCCAAGGCGCTCATCGATCTTCGATTGCGTCGAATTGATCTCCTGAACCTGCGCGCGCGTCTCAACAATGCCGCGCTCTAGCTCTTCAAACTTTGCCCGTGCCATCGGTACTCCCCCGCTTTGTTGGCTGGCCAGCCTGGCCAAAAAGGTCCTGACGGCAACAAAGCACGCCGGCTACGCACGTAAGATGTCGTATTGCCGGTTTTCAGGCCCGCGCGTTCGATTTAAGACCAAAGTCGACAAAAAAGTCGAGCAGGCCGGCACCCCACTTTTGAGGGGTGATCACCGCCCGCCGAACGGATCGCGACCAAGTTGAAACAGGTTTGAGACGAAGCGTATGAGCCAGAGCACAGCCAAAACAGCAGTCGATGTGTGCGTCATCGGTGGCGGCATCAATGGGGCAGGCGTTGCACGCGACGCCGCGGGCCGGGGCTACTCGGTGCTGCTGGTCGAGATGGGCGACATCGCCTCGGCGACATCAAGCTGGTCGACCAAACTCGTCCATGGCGGCTTGCGCTACCTCGAGCACAATGAGTTCGCCTTGGTGCGCGCCTCGCTGATAGAGCGGGCCCGCTTGCTATCCGTCGCCTCGCATCTGGTCAGCCCCTTACGCTTTGTCTTGCCGCACGGCTCGGGCATGCGCCCCGCCTGGCTGATCCGCCTTGGGCTGTTCTTGTACGACAACCTTTCGATGAGCCGCGCCGTACCGGGCTCTCGCGGCATCCAGCTGTCGTCAGACCCCGCAGGCGAAGTCCTCAAGCCCGAACTTCGAACGCGCGGCTTCACCTATTATGATTGCCGCGTCGACGATGTCCGCCTCACCCTGACAAACCTTCGCGATGCCGAAGCGCGTGGCGCGACCATCCGGCCGCGCACAAAGCTCGTCTCCGCCGTCGTGGTCGATGGCCTGTGGCGGCTGACGCTCGAGCGGCGCGACGATGGCAGCCGTTACGAGGTGCACGCGCGCCACGTCGTCAACACCGCTGGCCCCTGGGCCGATACGGTGGCGCACATGCTCACCGGTTCGAACACCGGCGAGAAGCTCCGCCTGGTGCGCGGCAGCCACTTGGTGATCCGCAAGCCCGCAGCGCTCAACGACGCGTATCTGATGCAGCAGCCCGATGGCCGCGTCGTCTTTATCATCCCCTATGAGAACGACTACGCGCTCATCGGCACGACCGATGCCGATCACACCGATCCGAATGAGGTGCAGATCAGCCGCGAAGAGACGGATTACCTGCTCGCCGCGACCAACCGCTATCTCGCCGAGCCGGTCAGCGATGATGACATTTTGTGGACCTTTGCCGGTGTCCGCCCGCTGCTCGACGATGGCACCGACAACGCGGCCGAAGTCACCCGCGACTACAAGATCAGCACCAAGCGGCACCTGATGGCAGGCCTGACGAACGTGTTCGGCGGCAAGCTGACCACCTTCAGAACGCTGAGCCAAAAGGTGGTCGATGAGATTGCCACCATCACAACGGCCTCAAGCGAGGGGTTAGAGCACGGCTGGACCGGCTACACGCCGTTTGACGATGCTTTTGTCGACGATGTCGCGCGGGCCAAGCTGATCACCGCCATCGAAGAGCAGCTCGCCGAGTTTCTTGGCGTCACCGACGCACATGTGCATGCCGAACGCCTGGTGCGGATGTACGGCCGGTCCGCTCAATCGCTCGCCGGCATGATCGCTTCGGCGAAAGAAGCGCCGCTAATGTGCGGCCTCTTCCCGCTCGAAGTGGCGCATATGGTCGACCATGAATGGGCTGAAACCTCCGAAGACATCCTGTTCCGGCGCTGCAAGCTCGGCATCGGTCTCGACAAGGCAGCCTTCGACGAGGTCGACGCGCGCATCGCTGCGATCCGCGCCGTCGGCAAAGCCGCCTAGCCACCCAAGAGCCTTCCAACCGCGCCAACAAAGAGCGCGGAACCATCAAAACACCGGGGGAGAGCATGACCCACATTCTCGCAATCGATCAGGGCACCACCTCAACGCGCGCCATCGTCTATGATGCCGCCCTGACGCCCATCGCGTCGGCGCAGATCGAGCTGCCGCAGATCTACCCCGCCGACGGTTGGGTGGAGCACGATGCGCGGACCATTTGGGAGCACACACAACAGACCTGCACGGACGCGCTCGCCAAAGCCGGGATCGAGGCTAGCGCCGTCGCCGCCATCGGCATCACCAACCAACGCGAGACCGTCGTGGTGTGGGATCGGGCAACCGGCGAGCCCATCGGCAACGCCATCGTCTGGCAGGACCGGCGGACGGCCGCCATCACCAACCAGATGAAGGCCGACGGCAACGAGCCAATGGTTCAGGAGAAAACGGGCCTTCTACTCGACCCCTACTTTTCGGGCTCGAAGCTTGGCTGGATGCTGGATCTCGACCCCAGCCTGCACAGCCGCGCCAAAAACGGCGACCTGGCGTTCGGCACCATCGACAGCTGGCTGATCTTCAAGCTCACTGGCGGCGCGCGCCACGTGACCGATGCAACCAACGCCTGCCGCACGCTGCTGTTTGATATCGGCACGCAAGACTGGTCCGACGACCTTCTGGCGCTGTTTGGGGTGCCCCGTGCCATGCTCCCGCAGGTGCTTGATTGCGCGGCGGATTTTGGCACCACGGACCCGAGCGTGTTCGGCGCGGCGGTTCCCATCTGCGGCGTTGCCGGTGACCAGCATGCCGCCACCATCGGACAGGCCTGCTTCACGCCCGGCATGCTCAAGGCCACCTATGGCACGGGCCTTTTTGCGGTGCTCAACACCGGCGAAACCCGCGTGCCTTCTCGCAACAGGCTACTGACCACGCTCGCCTATAGGCTGGGCGGCAAACCCACCTATGCGCTTGAGGGCTCTGTGTTTATCGCCGGCGCAGCGGTCCAATGGCTGCGCGATGGCATGAAGATGATCGCCGCCGCCCCGGACGTGAATGATCTGGCCTCATCAGCGCAGCGCGGCAGCCTCACGATGGTGCCGGCCTTTGTGGGTCTCGGCGCACCCTATTGGGAGCCGGAGGCGCGCGGCGCCATCTTCGGCGTCACCCGCGACACCGGCCCTGCTGAGTTCGCGCTGGCGGCGGTAGAGGCCGTGGCGTTTCAGACGGCAGACCTGCTGACGGCCATGGAGCGCGACTGGCCAGCGGGCGAGCACTCGGTGCTGCGCGTCGATGGAAGCATGACCGCATCGGATCTGATGCTGCAAATCCTCTCGGACACGCTTGATGCGCCGGTTGAGCGTCCAGCAGACCTTGAGACAACCGCTTTG
>JAHCMG010000299.1 GCA_019192585.1 Devosiaceae bacterium MH13 | reverse complement strand
CAAGGGCAGCCCGGGCGTGTGCAGCGAGAACAGCGGCTGCGGCGGACGGTCGATCGGCGGGGCTGATCGGCTTTCAGAAGGCACAGCGGTGCCCTCCTCTGCCCCTTTCGGGGAGCGGTTCCAGAACATGGACTGTCCTTTGGTTCGAAACGGTCGGTTAGACGGTGCGTAGGCGCGGTGCGGCGGGGTCGCCGCCCAATTCGGTCAGGGCCCAGACCAGGGCGTCCATCCGGTCTGGCGATTGCCCGGGGCTCGACAGGCCATCGGGCCCAAAGTCGAGCACTTCATCTTCAAGGGCCGGCAGCGCGCCAACATGGTGCACGCGGCCCTGGGCATAAAGGTATGCAATCGGCTCGGCGCGCAGCCACTTGCCGCGCCGCGCCCGGACCAGCTTGACCGGCACATCCGGCCCCGCCTGGGCAAGAACCGCACGGACCATCTCACCACCCTGATTGGCCTCGGCAACGAGGCAATCGGCTTGCAGCGCCTTGTAGAGGCCGATGGCCTTGTGCGCCCAGCGTTCTGGCGTCGCGCCCTCGATGGTCGCGTCGGCCAGCACCGCGAACGATCCGTTTTCAAGTTTCCCGCAGGCAACGATCCCGCACGCATTGGAGCGGTTGTTGGCCGAGGCTGGCGGATCAACCGCCACAACAACACGGTCGACGGCTGGTGCCTGCGCCATCCGGGTCCGGTCAATTTCCTCGCGCGACCACAGGCTGTCTTGGCGGTCCTCGATTAGGTCGCCTTCGACTTCTTGGCGGTAGAGCCGCGAGCCGGCGTAAGTCTGCTTCAATCCATCGACAAAACCGTCCGACAAGAACGCCTGGTTGTCGCTGGTGGCCGCCCGGCTGATCAACCAACTGGGGTCGTCGACGAGCCGCTTGATGAGCGCGGTTGGTCGGGGGGTCGTGGTCGCCACCAAGCGCGGCGACACCCCCAAGCGCAACCCCATAGCTAGCTGGTCGAAAACCTCTTCTGCATGGCGCCATTTCCCAATTTCATCGCACCAAGCCGCGTCAAACTGCGGACCCCTCAGAGATTCAGGGTCTTCAGCAGAGTAAAGACTGGCCACCGCCCCATTGTCCCAAACCAAACGGCGACGGCTCGCCTCATAACGAGGCCTGTCCCATGGCGGCGCAATCTGGCGTAGCCCGGACACGCCATCCACCATGACCTCACGGGCATCGGCAAAGGTTTCGCCAATCAGGGCAATTCGTCGGCAAGGCTGCAGCGCGTAGCGCGGGCGCCCATCGATAGCGCCGCGCACCCATTCCGCGCCGGCACGGGTTTTGCCGGCCCCTCGCCCGCCCATCAGCAGCCAACGGCTCCATGGCACGAGCGGTGGCCGCTGGTCCGGACGCGCCCAAGCGTCCCAATCAAAAAAGAGACGCAAAACCTCCCGATCACTCAGGCTCTGGGGAAAGCTCTTCGCTTTCCCCGCCTCGGCGCAGGCGATCAAGGCGGTCCGCAAGCAGCTGGCGGAAGTCATCGGCGCATACCTCTTCGTGATCGGCAAGCAAGTCCAAGGCGAGGCTTGCCTTGTCGGTCTTGGGCGTTGACGCGGCTGGCTCCGCCTGCGTGAGCGTGTCACCCAGCAGGTCCAGCGCTCGCGCCATCGCCGTCAGCGCACGGGCGTCGCGCTCTGTGTGTGTTGCCTCCTCGGTCAGGCTTTCTGCCTCGATTGCGACGATGTGCTCCTCGAGTGTGTGAAACAGCCGCGCTGCCAGCTCCGCCCGCTTCTCCATGGTTATGGGCGTGGGCTGTCGAACCGTCTGGCGGCTTCGCGGGTCTAAAGGCGACCGACGTTGCTGCCAGCCTTCGTGCGCCGCACGGCGATACAAGCGGCCGCGGCTGACCTTGAAGCGTTCCAGCAGCGCATCGACAGGTTCCGCGCCGGCCTCATAGGCATGGCGCAGGCGCCGCCAGCCCGCCTCATCCAGTCCCGGTTGGGCAGGCATCGGCTTGGCGTCCTCGTTCTCGGCGATGGGTCACCTCTCAATGGCGCGCCGCGGCAGATGCCCCGCTATCGCGCAACAAAAAAGGCGGCCCGCGCTGTGCGATGCCACCTGATCAAGATGCCAGACTGTGAAGAAACTCACTCGGTCCTGGGAAGCCCCATTTCTCCGAGCATGCCAAAGAAGTACCAAATCACCGTACGGTGGTCAAGGACTATTTTCCTATATTCCGGAAATTTTTCCTAGAAAAGGCGTTAAGCGTGTGAAAAGCAAAGATTTATACGGATCCCTCGCCTGCCTCGTCGACGTCCTCATCGGGCCAATTGACGATGAAACGCTCAAGATCATCGACCTCGACCTCCTCTTCACTGACGACCCGCGTGGCCGCCGAGACACCAGCGAGCATCACCGTGTTTGGGTCGCCAGAGACAAGCGGATGCCACCAGGCAAGCCCGCGGCCCTCGGCAAGCCGCTTATAGGCGCAGGTCGGCGGCAGCCAGGGCGACGTGCGGGCCATTTCCGGTGTGATCGCCAAGCAATCGGGCACGCGCTTGAACCGATTCGGATAGTCCGAGCAGCGGGCCGTCTTGGTATCGAGCAAAACGCACGAAACGCAGGTGAAGGCGATAGCGCCGGTGTCAATGTCTTCAAGTTTGGACAGGCAGCACCGGCCGCAGCCATCGCACAGGCTTTCCCATTGCGTGGTGGTCATATCCTCCAGCGCCGTCGTTTCCCAAAACGGGGCATCGGCGGTGTTGGTGGAGGGGTGCTCGGTCACAGGTCTTCTCGAATTTAACGGCTTCGTCGCGCTACGGGGACACCAGGGCGCGGCTTTGAAGCAACGGCACAGCCGTTTTCACCTTTTGCCCACTTTCCGGGTGGCGGCGCTTACCGCTGCGTCGTAAAAGACCGACACGTGCGTGATCATCGGCCCCCTTGCGGCGCTTGATGTCACGGCTCATCGGTGAAACGCAACAGCATCGTCAGCGAGAAGCACAACGGTCATGGGCAGCGCAAACGGCCAAGACGGTTTCGAAGATCGGCAAGGTGGTGCCGACGACGACGATCGCGTCGCGTTCGAGCCTCGGCGCGGGATCATGCGCCCCATTGAGCTCGACGCTGCGCTCGACACCGGACTGTTCAAGCTCAACCAGACCCTAGGGCGCGGTGTCCGCGCCGTGCGGACCTTCTTTGACCGGTTCAAAGTTCGCGGGCCGCG
>JAHCMG010000298.1 GCA_019192585.1 Devosiaceae bacterium MH13 | reverse complement strand
AAAGAACAGCCCCGCTTCGGCCAGGAAAACGAAGCCCGCCAAAACGGCGTTGCGGGAGATCAGATAGACAAACAGGCTGATCAGGCCGCCGAAAACGACCAGCAGCAGGATTTCCGGCTCGGTCCGGCCGAGCAGAAGCCGCTCGATCCAGACCAGAACGCCAAGGATGGAATTGGAGAACGCTTCGAACTGGTCGCCGAACGTGATGACCAGATACTCAATAAAATCGTTCGTCGCGCGCCGGACCGTGCGGCCCAAGTCGATAAAGATACCGTTCCATTCCATCGAAAATCCCCTGCCCGTCTTCTTCTTGTTTGCGGAGGCGGCGATCCAGCACCGACGCGGACCGCCTACCCCTTGTTTTGGATGGCCTTAGAGCGCGTCGCGCACCCGTTCGGCCACATCGGCCGGCACCCAGCTTTCCCACGCGGTCGTGGTGCGCAGATACTCTTCAGCGGCCTCATCGGCGTCCGCATCATTGTCCTGCATGTACGCGACGCCCTGCGAGGTCTCGACCACCGTCGTCTCGTAATTGGTCAACAGGTCAACCAATTCGGGCGCCGCGGCGGCGAACTCGGCGTTCGCACCCACATGGACCGGCGACGAAGGGTAGGCCGTGGTGGCCGTCGGCTCTTCGCTTTCGCGCATCGCATCCCAGATGGCCTGATCGAAGGGCTCTTCTTCGAGCTGAACCAGCTGGTCACCCACCTGGCCGAACAGGCCCGTCGGCGCCCAATAGTAGAACACCACCGGACGTTCGCGCCGCACACGGGATATGATGTCGGCCGCCATCGCGCCACCCGAGCCGGGGCGGAAATTGGTGTAAAGGTCGCTCAGACCGTAGACCTCAAGCTTCTTTGTGTTGATTTCCTCACACACCCAGCCGGCCACGCAATTGTAGAAGCGGCCGCGATCGGGATCCTCAGGATCAGCGAACAATTCGGCATAGCGTGCCAGGTCGGCCGGGGTTCTGAGGTCCGGCGCCGGGGCGTCAGGGCCTTCAACCAGGTAGCGAGGCACAAACCAGCCTTCCAATGCGGCGGGGAAGTTGGGGCCAAGATCCACCACTGTTCCGCCATCGATGCCTTCCTGCCAAGCGGGCGGGGGGTTCGCCGTCCAAATCTCCATGTTCGCATCAAGGTCGCCCCGCGCCAGGCCAGTGAACCCGGCCAGCGTTTCAACGGGGATCACCTCCACCTCGCAGCCATAGCCTTCGCGCATGATGAACGCGGCCACCTCGGTGTGGAACGCGTGCGATTCATAGCCAAGTCCGGCCATGTTCACGGGCCGATCGATGGGGCACTCCTGTGCCACCGCCGCCGTGCCGAATACAGACACAGCGGTAACCGTTGCAAGGCCGACGCCTGCGAGCAGTAAGGGTTTATGGATTGGGTCTCCTAAGCGCTTCGGCGCTTTGCTGGCAGTGCGCGTGGGTGAGACGTGCCCGATCCTCATTGATCGGAAACCTCCACGCGCTTCCATGGCGCCAACCCTAACGGCTTAGGCCCGCATGTCCACCCGCCGGGCCCAGTTCTCCTGACGCATACGCGCTTTCCCCTAGGGTTCTCAGAGACTTGGGTGGAGCCTGTTTCAGCCTGGCACAGCGCGGCTTTGTGCGCTTTCACGCCAAGTTCACCGCGCTTCCAAACCGGCGGTTAGAAGGTTGCTGATATCTAACCGCGATGACTGCAAGTAAAGCTATCCACCGCCGCCCTTCGGGTTCGGCCGTCTTCGGCCCTGACCTTGCAGATCGCATGTCCTCCGGAGGCCGGACCGAATGCTGACGACGATGAAAACCTGGCACAACTCCGCCACGTTCGGGCTCAAGCGCAAGCTGTGGCTGATCTTCTTCGCCATGACGACGCTGTTCGTCGCCACCGTGGTGCTTCTCAACGTGCAAACCCAGGTTCAGCTTGTCGAGCAGCGCGCGCAGCTGCGCGCGGCGCACCTGACCGAGCTTTCGTCGGCGGTTAGCATTCCCGCCCTTTCCGAAGGCAATATGCGCGAACTGCGCATCTTCTTTTCCGAGCTGTACGAGCAAGACGATGTTGAGCGCATCCTGATCGTCGACAACGACGCTCGCATGATCGTCTCGGGGAGCCAAGCCGACGAGCGGGGTGCGACCGTCCTCGATCCCTTACTTACCGAAGCTCTGGGCACCGGCGAGATCCAAGCCCGCACCGCGGGCACGGAAATGCTTGTCGCAGCGCCCCTGCGCGACGGCGACCAGGTGATCGGCGCCCTGCAGCTTGAACTGTGCCAAAAGGCGATGCTCGGCGAGGTGCGCACCGTCTGGCAGAACAATGTTCTTTTGGGCATCATCTTCATCTTGCTGGGAAGCTGGCTGTCGAACCTGCTCGCCCGGCGCCTGACCGGTCCGCTGACCAACCTCACCGAAGCGACCCGCAAGGCCGCGCAAGGTGATCTCGATCAGTCCATCAGCGTGCGCAGCAATGATGAGCTTGAAGGGCTCGCAAACTCCTTCAACCGGATGCTCGAGACGATCCGCGAGTCGCTCGCCGAGATCCATCGGGTGGCCTATGAAGACAAGCTGACAGGCATTCCAAATCGCGCCTGGCTGAACCGCCACCTCGAGCGGCTTGCCACCGAAGCGAGCCAGACAGCGTTCGCGGTCATGTTCCTCGATCTCGACCGCTTCAAACATGTCAACGATACGCACGGCCACCATGTCGGCGACTTGTTGCTGCGCGAGTTTGCAAGCCGGCTGCGCACAGCGATGCTCGAACTGGGCCTCAAGCCCCGCACGGTGGGGTCAAGGGACGGCCAGTTGATCAACATCGCCGAGCGCGAAGGCGTCCTTGCCCGCCTTGGGGGTGATGAGTTCACCATGATCGTGCCCGCCGATGTGGCCGAACGGCTCGCCGAGCGGATCATGCTCGCGCTCGACAAACCCGTTCTTCTGGACGGGCGCCGCATCACCACATCCACAAGCGTCGGCATCGCGCTGCATCCTGAGCACGCCTCGTGCCGCGAGAACCTGCTCAAAGCCGCTGATATCGCCATGTATCAGGCCAAGAGCGCTGGTCGCCGCACCTATGCCTATTACGACCATTCGAACTTCGCGCAGCTTCAGGCCAACCTCGACATGGAGGAAGACCTCAACCGCGCGATCCATGAAGATGAGTTCGAACTGTACCTCCAGCCGCAGTTCCTGGTGGGCAGCAACGCGGTCATCGGTGCGGAAGCGCTGATCCGCTGGCAGCACCCAACGCGCGGTCTGTTGTCGCCGGGCGACTTCCTGCCCGTGGCGGCCTCCGCGGGCCTGATGCCGATCATCGGCCAGATCATGCTGCGCAAGACCATTCAGGCCACCGCGCGCATCAATGCCGGCCGCAAGGACCCGCTGACCTTGGCGGTCAACATCGCCATCGAAGAGCTCGACCAGGAGGGCTTTGCCGATGCGGTTGCGCGGATGCTCAAATTCTACGGTGCGCCGGCCAGCACGCTCGAAATCGAGATCACCGAAGGCACGGCGATGGAAGAGAACGCCCGCGTCATCCAACAGGTCGCCATGCTGCGCGGGCTGGGCGTTCAGCTCGCCATCGATGATTTCGGCATGGGCTATTCCAACCTCGCGCGCCTCAAGGAGCTTGCCTTCGAGACGCTGAAGATCGACCGCACGCTGGTTGAGGGCCTTGGCTCTGACCCGGCGAGCGAAGCCTTGTTCGTGACCATTCTCGAACTGGCCGAAGCGATCGAAGCGCGCGTCGTCGCCGAAGGTGTCGAAACCGATGCCCAGAGGGTCTTCCTGCGCGATTCGGCCTGCCACGCCTATCAAGTCTATTTGGGCGGCCGACCGATCCCGGCGAGCCGGTTCCAGGACTGGATCGCTCAGAACGGCGTCTTGGACTATGCTGCCAAGGACGAGGCGGCCTGAGCTAGGTCGCGTCCCAGTCAAAATCGCACGTTGAGCGCAGCGAAGCGCAAGATCTTGATCAAAAAAATTGCATTTGGCCAGAACAATTTAGAACCAGCGCTCTCGGCGATTGCTGCGCATTCGCCTGTCGCTTGGCAAGCGATGTGCGATCCCGTCGTTCGCAGTGCGAACGACTTTGGTGCCCCTGGCCAGACTCGAACTGGCACTCCTTTTGGGAACTCGATTTTGAATCGAGCGCGTCTACCAATTCCGCCACAGGGGCACATCAGCGTGGAATGCGCGCGACCATAGCGTTTGCGCGCAGCCGGTCAATCCACCGTTCCTCGATTTTTGCCGCCATCCGATGGGGCGGTGGCGCAGCCACGCAAAGCTTGGTAACCGCGCGGCAGCCTTTACCGGCTAGATAGCCCGAGACGCCGCCATCGAAGCGCCGGTTCGCAGAAGCCGCCGCATAGGCCAGATAGACCAGATGACCCCATCAACCGACCCCGGGAAAGCAAGCGCAGCGGCAGAGCCAACCGCCTTTGACCGGATCGACGCCGTGCTCGCCGACGCGGAAGCATCAGGGTCCCAGCGCATGCAATTGGGCGCCCTCGCCGAGGCGCTGCAGGAACGCGCGTTCGGCATGATGATTTTGGCCTTGGCGCTGCCCTGCTGCCTGCCCTTTGTCTACATCATCCCGCAGATCGTCGCCCTGCCGATGCTGGTTCTCACCGGTCAGATGGCAGCGGGCCGGCACGCCCCCTGGCTGCCCGCGAACCTCACGTCGCGCGACTTTGATATCGCCGCGATGCGCTCAGTGGTGGCCCGCGGCAAACGCTGGTTCGGCTGGGCCGAGATCTTCGCCCGCCCGCGCCTGCTGGCTCTGTCTGGGCCAACCGCCTCGCGGCTGATCGGGGCGCTGTTGATGATCCCATCAGCCTCCATTCTGGTGCCCTTGCCATCGACCAACACGGTACCCGGCATCGGCGTTGCTATCGCCTCCATAGGCCTGATCGAACGCGATGGCCTTTTGATCCTGCTCGGCCTGTTCATCGGGCTTGCCTGGGTGGCGTTCTTGCTGATCTCCGCACCGCTCATCGCGCTTTGGGTGATCGGGCTGCTTGGCAGCTAAGCGCGGTTGACAGGGCGCTACCTGCTGGGCTTGGTCAGGCCATGGCCACAGCCAGCACACCCAGCTCCGATCTCTACCCCGCCGGCCCCAACCAGG
>JAHCMG010000297.1 GCA_019192585.1 Devosiaceae bacterium MH13 | reverse complement strand
GGCACGCTGGGGCCGGGCCATCCTCGAACTGGGCGGCAACAACGCCATGATCGTCGCGCCGTCCGCCGATCTCGACATGGCGGTCCGGGCCATCGTGTTTTCGGCCGTCGGCACGGCCGGCCAGCGCTGCACCAGCTTGCGCCGGCTGATCGTGCACGCGTCGATCAAGGACGCCCTGGTTGCCAAGCTCAAGGCGGCCTATGCGAGCCTGCCCATCGGTGACCCGCGCGATGCCAGCACCTTGATCGGCCCTCTGGTCGATCAGGCCGCCAGCGACGCGATGAGGAATGCCCTTGAACGCGCCAAAGCCGAGGGCGGTACCGTCCATGGCGGCGAAGCGGTCCACGAGGACGTGCCGGCTGGCGCCTATGTGAAGCCAGCGCTCGTCGAGATGCCGGGCCAGACGGAGACGGTGAAAACCGAAACCTTCGCGCCGATCCTCTACGTGATGGGCTACGACACCCTCGACGAGGCCATTGCGCTGCAAAACGATGTGCCCCAGGGTCTCTCTTCTTGCATCTTCACGCTCAATGTCCGCGAGGCCGAGACCTTCCTCTCGGCTTCGGGGTCGGACTGCGGCATCGCCAATGTTAACATCGGCCCATCGGGGGCTGAGATTGGCGGCGCCTTTGGCGGTGAAAAGGAAACCGGCGGCGGCCGCGAAAGCGGCTCGGACGCCTGGAAAGGTTATATGCGCCGGCAGACCTCGACGGTGAACTACTCGGCGGATTTGCCGCTGGCCCAAGGCGTGAGCTTTGACATCTGAGTGCAAACCAAACGGAGCGATCTGATGGGCAACCCCAGCAGCGAGGCGGCCTTTGCGCACCCCGACCGTATTCGCAGCCTTTTCTCGCAGGCCATGTCGGACATGTACCGCGCCGAGGTGCCGCAATATGGCACGCTGATCGAGCTGGTGCGGGACATCAACGCGGCGACGCTGGATGCCGATCCCGCCTTGCGTGCGCGCCTGCAAGCGGCCGGCGAACTTGACCGTCTGGATGTGGAGCGCCATGGCGCCATCCGGCTTGGTACGGGCGAAGAATTGTCGCTCATCCGGCGGATGTTTGCGATTCTGGGCATGGTGCCGGTTGGCTATTACGATCTGTCCGTCGCCGGCATTCCGGTGCACTCGACAGCGTTTCGCCCCGTCGATGAGGCGGCGCTGAAACGCAACCCGTTCCGCGTGTTCACCTCGCTTCTGCGCCTTGACCTCGTGGATGATCCCGCGCTCGTCGCCCAGGCGCGTGAGATCCTCGCCAAGCGGCGCATCGTCACCGATGGCGCGATCGCGCTGATCGAGCAGGCCGAGAGGGAAGGCGGCCTTTCCGCCTTGGAAGCTGAGCAGTTCGTGGCCGAGGCGCTTGAGACGTTCCGCTGGCACAGCGACGCGACGGTTGACCAAGCGACCTATGACAAGCTGGTCGACGCGCACCGGCTGATCGCCGATGTGGTCAGCTTCAAGGGCCCGCACATCAATCACCTCACGCCGCGCACCCTCGATATCGATGCGGTGCAGACCGCAATGCCCCAGCGCGGCATCGATCCCAAGGCCGTCGTCGAAGGCCCGCCGCGGCGTGCGGCTGATATTCTTTTGCGCCAGACCTCGTTCAAAGCGCTCAACGAAGATGTCAGCTTTGAAGGCCAACCCGGCCAGCATTTGGCCCGCTTCGGTGAGATCGAACAGCGCGGCGTGGCGCTGACGCCAAAGGGTCGCGCGGCTTATGATGCCGCGCTTGCCACCGCCCGCAAAGCCGCCGCAGGCCAAGGTGGCGCGGGCTATCTCGAAGCGCTGGATGCGGCGTTCACGGGCTTTGTCGATGACTATGATGCGCTACGCGAGCAGGGCCTGGCCTTCTTTCGCTACCGTGTTGGCACGCGCGCGGCGGCAAGCGACGCCGACAGCATTTCCGACCTGCTGCAGGCAGGCGCTCTGGTGGCGGACCCGCAGGTCTATGAGGATTTTCTGCCGGTCTCGGCTGCGGGGATCTTTCAGTCCAACCTCGCTGCCGATGACCAGTCGAACTACAGCCCTGCCGCCAATCAGGACGCGTTTGAAGCCGCGCTTGGCCAGCCTGTGATCGACGAGATGGCGCTCTATGCGCGCGTTGAGAGCGAAAGCCTCAAAGACGCGCTCGCGGCGCTGGGCCAAAGCCATCTGATGGATGAAAGCCGCGCCGCTTAAGGGGCGGCTATCCCTCGGCTGGGACGGGCTCCGTGGAGGCCATAAGCACCCCCGCAGCATCTGCCAAATGGTGCACCGGCAGCCCCGTCGCCGCCGCGATGGCGTCGCTATAGGGCGGCAGGTTTCCGCATTCGAGAACCAGCGCGGTGACATCTGGCGCTCTGGCCTGCAAGCGCTGCGCTGCGGCCACCACCACCGCCTCCATCGCCCGGCGGTCAAAGCTTGTCGGCTGGTCGTCATAGGGCGCGAGGAAGGTCTGCGCGAACAGCGGTTCGTCTTCGAGGCCTTCGATCACCAGGCTGTTTGGCGCGATCCCGGCGGCCTCGAGCGCCAGAGTGCCAAGCGCCTTTCGGGAGGCGGTCAACACGCCGACGCGCCCACCGTTTGCGCGGGCAAGCTCAGGCACCAAGGAGAGCGCTGAGAGCAGCACCGGCACGCCGACGCTGCCGGCAATGCGGGCCTGCACCGTGACCAAAAACCCGCAGGTCGAGATGATCGCGCGCGCCCCACGCGCCTCCAGATCCCGCGCGGCCGCTTCCATGCGCGCCGTGATGGTTTCCGAGGGCATGCCATCGACGACGATGCGGGTGCTGTGCGCCCCATCGACGATCGCAACCTCGGCCGCAAACGGGTAGCTGGCAGGGTTGCCGACATCGCCCGCAATGCGCGGAAAGGCAGTGTCCAACGACAAGATGCCAAGCATCGGCGGCATGTCGACCTCTGTGCGTGTGCGCCAGCCAACGGCCCGCGCGTGTGAGCCGCCATTTAGTACAATCGACCGGGCAGCCAACACAAAGCGAAAAGGTTGCAACTTGACGGCGGCCTCTGCCAATTTGTCGGTCGACGTCGGCAGATCGCGACAGTCTTGACTTGGCGTCCGAGCCTGGCTGCGCTCAGCTATCGTTTGGCATGCTGTCCAACAACAAAACGAGGGATCCAGTCCATGAAGTTTCTAACCGCAACCGCCTCTCTCGCAGCGCTGACGCTCGCATCGACGGCTGCGCACGCCGAGAAGTGGGATATGGCCTTGGCCTATTCGGCGACGAACTACCATTCGGAAATCGCCGCCGAGTTCGCCGCCGAAGTGACGGCAAACTCCGATCTTGAGATCGTCACGCACCCCGGTGGGTCGCTGTTCTCGGGCTCTGAAATCTTCGGCGCGGTGCGCCGCGGCCTTGCGCCCATCGGTGAGCGCCTGATCTCCGCGCTTAGCAATGACAATGCGCTGTATGAAATCGACTCGGTTCCCTTCCTTGCCACCGGTTTCGATGGCGCGATGGCGCTCTACGAAGCTTCCAAGCCGGCGCTCGTTGAAACGCTCGACGAAGCGGGCCTGCACTTCCTGTACTCGTGCCCCTGGCCGCCGCAGGGCTTCTACTCGATCGAAGCCGCTGACTCGCTCGACGACATCGCCGGCATAAAGTTCCGCGCCTACAACGCCACCACCTCGCGCATGGCCGAAGGGCTGGGCATGGTGCCAACCACCATCGAAGCCGCAGAACTGAGCCAGGCGTTTGCAACCGGTGTGGCCGAGTCGATGATCTCATCGGGCTCCACCGGCTACGACCGCCAGCTGTGGGACCATGTCGGCTATTTCTACGATGTCCAGGCCTGGTTGCCCCGCAACATGGTGATCGTCAATCAGCGCTCCTGGGACGGTCTTGATGATGCGACCAAAGCGGTCGTCGAAACGGCCGCTGCCAACGCTGAAGCCAAGTGCTGGGAGACCGCCGAAGAGCTGGCTGGCTGGTACATTGAGCAGTTCTCCGAAAACGGCATGACCGTCGGCACGCTCAATGCCGATATGCAGGCCGCCTTCAAGAGGTTGGTGCCGAACTTCGCGATGCATGGCTTGAGCGCGCTGGCGAGCAAGGCCAGGCCATTCTCGACAGTCTGGCCAACTAAGCCAGGTTGAACAGTGCGGCGCCCGGGCCAACCGGGCGCCGTTTTTTCTTGGCCTTGTGGACCGTGTGGGTAGCGTGGGCAGTGTGGTCGTTGTGGGTGTAGCGGCTGAAGCGCCGGCACCGGCCCGCATCGAACCCGCGCGGTGGCGGTGAACCTCTATGTGGCAGTCTCTCTCCAAAGTTCTGGACGCTGTGTACCGGTGGGCCGGCTATGGCGCCGGCGTGCTGCTGGTGCTGCTGTGCTGCCTGGTGCTCTATTCGATCTTGGCCCGCCTGATTGACCTGTACGCCGGCGGCGCCGCGGACATTGCCGGCTATGTGATGGCCACCAGCACCTTCATGGCGATGGCCTACACCTTCCGCAGCAATGGCCACATTCGCGTGGCGCTGCTGATCCAGCGCATGGGTGGGCAGACCCGGCGCAGCGTCGAGATTTTCTGCCTCGGCTTCATGTCGCTGATCACCGCGTTCATCGCGATCTACATGATCCGCCTTGCCTGGGACAGCTATGTGTTCGGCGAGCGCAGCCAGGGTGCGGATGCGATCCTGATGTGGATCCCGCAAACCCCTGTCGCGGTCGGCTCGCTTCTGTTCGCGGTCGCCGCCTTCCACACGTTCCTGCTCGCCATCTTCGATTATGAGCAAGTGAACCCCGAGACCGCTGCCGATGAGGGGCCGAACGAGGTATGACCGAGACCCTCTCCATCATCGTCTTCCTGTCGACGCTGTTCATCCTCCTGGGGCTCGGCGTCTGGGTCGGCGCGGCGCTTCTCGCCACCGCCATCGTCGGCATGTTCCTGTTCACCAACGCGCCCATCGGCGATTCGATGGCGCTGACGGTTTGGGGCGAGCAATCATCGTGGACGCTCACGGCTCTGCCGCTGTTCATTTGGATGGGCGAGATCCTGTTTCGCACCAAACTGTCCGAAACCCTGTTTCGCGGGTTGGCGCCGTTCATGCGCAACCTGCCGGGCGGCTTGCTGCATGTGAACATTGGCGCCTCGGCGGTGTTCGCCGCCATATCCGGCTCGTCTGCGGCCACGGTGGCAACCGTTGGCAAGATGTCGATCCCCGAACTGCGGGCCCGCAAATACCCCGAAAAGATGATCATCGGCACGCTGTCAGGAGCCGGAACGCTGGGGCTGCTGATCCCGCCATCGATCGCGATGATCGTCTTCGGCGTCACCGTGAACGAGAGCATCTCGAAGCTCTTCATGGCCTCAATGATCCCCGGCCTCGCACTCGCCCTGTGCTTCATGGCTTATGTTGCGGTCTGGACGATGTTCAACAAGAAGACGTTCAACCCGATCCAGGATCTTGATGTCAGCAATATGGGCCGCCGATTGGCGGACTTGCTGCCGGTTCTGCTGCTGATCGTGGCCGTGATCGGCTCGATCTATTCGGGCATCGCCACGGCCACCGAGGCGGCCGCCCTCGGCGTGCTGGGCGCCATCATCCTATCCGCCATCCAGCGTTCGCTGACCTGGGCCAGCTTGATCGAAAGCATTCTGGGTGCGGTGCGCACCACGGCGATGATCATGTTCATCTTGATGGGCGCCGGCTTCTTATCGCTCGCCATGGGCTTCACCGGCATTCCGCGCGCCCTCGCCGAGGGCATCGAAGCGTGGAACCTATCGCCGGTGATGCTGATCGTCATTTTGACGGTGTTCTACATCATCCTGGGCTGCTTCCTCGATGGGCTGTCATCGATTGTGCTGACGATGGCGGTGATCGAACCGATGATCCGCGCCGCGGGCTTCGATATGCTCTGGTTCGGCGTTTACGTCATGATCGTTGTCGAGATGGCGCAGATCACGCCGCCCATCGGCTTCAACCTGTTCGTCCTACAAGGGATGACGGGCAAGGATATGGGCTTCATCTCCAAGGCATCGTTCCCGATGTTCCTCGTGATGGCGGGCTTTATCGTCCTGTTGTACTTTTTCCCGCAGATGGCCACCTGGCTACCTAGCGTGCTGGGCTAGTGCGCCATGGCCGAGACCGTCCTGATCCTCGTCGATATCGAGCAAACGCAAAGCGCGCTGGGCTTGCTTGAGCGGGCCCGCGACCGCTTTGCCGGGGCGGACCTTCACATCGCCCATGTGATGCCCTTTGGCTTTTACAGCTATGTCGAACCGCTGGTCTCCAAAGAGAGCCACGATCAGGCGGCCGAGCAGGCGCGGGCGCAGCTGACGTCACTGGCCGCGCGTGCGGGATGCGAGGACGCGACCTTGCACCTTTTGCGCGGCGGTATCGGCGAACAGGCAATCCTTCTGGCCAAGAAGCTCGATGCCGACATCGTCGCCGTCAACGCGGTTCGCCTGGGCAGCACTCTGTCGACCTTGGGCACGCATGCGGCGCAAATCGCCCGCCATGCGCCCTGCGCGGTCTATATCGATCGGTAGTCGGGGGTTGTGCTCTGGCGCTCTCGGCATTTGCCTCGCAAACGCCTGCCGCTTGGCAAGCAATGTGCGATCCCGTCGTTCGCCGTGCGAACGACTTTGGTGCCCAGGAGAAGACTCGAACTTCCACGGCCTTGCGGCCAC
>JAHCMG010000296.1 GCA_019192585.1 Devosiaceae bacterium MH13 | reverse complement strand
CGCCTTGGCTCAGCTCGGTGATGTTTTTCTGCGCGCTATCGATGGCGGCGAGCCGCTCGTGCAGCGATGTCAGGGTTTCGTGGGTGTTGTGCGACTGTTGCGCGAGCGATTGCCCCAGCCGGTGGCCAAGCCGCTCCATCCGCTCGGACATGACGCGGGTCAGCTCAGCCTGACGGTGCCCCAGCATCTCCGACATCGACTGGACACGGCCTGTCAGCTCGGTCTGCGAGGCCGACATGGTCTTGATCTGCTCGTTGAGCGCCGCTTTCTCGGTTTCGGCCAGCGCTTCCACCTCGGCGGTCTTGCGGCGCATCCGCACCACCGTCAGCGCCAGAAGGCCGATCATCAGACCAAACAGCGCCACCATAAACCAAATCAGCCCGCCGAGCGTGACCGGCAGGCCCAGAAGGGTGAACAGCAGTGTGTCGAATTCCATGGCCACGTTTCAAAGCCCTCGATCCGGCGCCATCTAAGCCTTTAAACGGCCACCGCGAATCACTTGCCATTTGCAGTGTCGCACTGCGATTCGCCCGCAGCAAATCCTGGCACCGGGGGGCGGCAGGCGGGGCGAACTTGACCGGCCTTTGCGCGCCGCTTAAGTCCGCATGATGGCCATTCGCGAAATTTTAGTGCTGCCCGACAAGCGCCTCTATGAGGTCTCCAAACCGGTTGCGGAAATCACCGCGGAGATCCGCACGCTCGTCGATGACATGTACGAGACCATGTATGACGCGCCCGGCATCGGGCTGGCCGCGATCCAGGTCGGCGTGCCGATGCGCGTTGTGGTGACCGATTGCTCGCCGCGCGACGATGAGGCCGAGCCGCTGACCTTGATCAACCCCGAGATCCTCGAGCTCACCGGTGACCCGGTGCCCTACGAAGAGGGCTGCCTGTCGATCCCGGACTATTATGATGAGGTGAGCCGTCCGCCCAATGCGCGCGTGCGCTACATGGACTTGGACGGCGAAACCCACGAGATCGATGTCGATGGCCTCCTGTCGACCTGCATTCAGCACGAAGTCGACCATCTCGATGGCAAACTGTTCATCGACTATCTGTCGGCGTTCAAACGCTCGCGCGTGGTCTCAAAGTTTAAGAAACAGGCGCGGCTGCGCGACAAGCTCGCAAGCTAAAGCTGCTTAAGCATCCGGCGTTTGGCCGCCCGCTTTCCCGCCCAGTGCGCGCCCGGTGTTGCGGCGTGCGAGGCTGTCGGCCGCGGCCCCAAAATCAAAGCCCGCAGCCAGCTGATCATTGGCCCGTGCCGGAGCGCAGAAGCGGCGGCAGGCTGCCCTGCAAACTCACCGGCTCGTTGCTAGATGCGCCCTCTGCCGGCCCCGCTGTTCGCACCTTGGGTGAAGGCTTGCGGCCACGCCGTGTTGGCGTCGGGTCGTAGGGCCGGATGCGCGCGCGGATCTCGGACCATTCGCCATCGCGCAAGCTTTGCAGCTCGTACGCGGCCTGCAGGTTCATCCACAGTTCGGGCTTTGTGTCGAAATATTCGGCCAGGCGCATGGCGGTGTCGGCCGTCACGGCGCGGTCACCAGCGACCAGCGCCGCGATCCGGCTGACCGGCACGTCGATATCACGCGCCAGCCGGTTCTGGCTGATCTTGAGGGGTTTGAGGAACTCCTCGAGCAACAGAACGCCCGGGTGGATTGCCGCTTTCTTTGTCATGGCACCGACCTATTCCTCGCGACGGGACAGCGCAAAGGGAATAGCCAGCGTTAGTGAATTGTTAGGGTTAAACCATGGCCGGCCGAAGAAGCCCGGCCTTCCGGCGCGTTACTCCGCCGCCAGCATGGTCTCATCAAACGCCGCAGCGATCAGTTCGCGCGTGTAGTCCTGCGTCGCGTTTTCAAAGATCGTCTCGCGGTCGCCTGCCTCAACAACCTTGCCGTCTTTCATCACCAAAATGCGGTGCGACAGCGCCCGCACGACCTTCAGGTCATGGCTGATGAACAGGTAAGCGAGATTGTGCTTGGCTTGGATGTCGCGCAGCAAATCAACCACTTGCGCCTGCACGCTCATATCGAGCGCCGAGGTCGGCTCATCGAGCAAAATCACCTTCGGTTTGAGCACCAAGGCCCGGGCGATTGAGATCCTCTGCCGCTGGCCGCCGGAAAATTCGTGCGGGTAGCGGAAGCGCGTTTCGGGGTCGAGCCCGACCTCCTCAAGCGCTTTGACCACCGCATCGTCGCGATCGGCGAAGCTCATCGATGGATGGTGGATCAGCAGCCCCTCTTCGATGATATCGGCAACTGACATGCGCGGGCTGAGCGAGCCGTACGGGTCTTGGAAGACGACCTGCAAGTCTGAGCGCAGCGGCATCATCTGTTTGCGGCCAAGCTTGGCGATATCCTGGCCCTTGAACCGGATGGCGCCTTGCGAGTCGGTGAGGCGCAGAAGGGCCAGGCCAAGCGTGGTCTTGCCTGAGCCCGACTCGCCGACAATGCCCAAAGTCTCGCCCTGGCGGATCGAGATATCGATACCGTCCACGGCCTTGATGTGCCCGGTGGTCCGCTTGAACAGCCCGGTTTTGACCGGGAACCACACTTTGAGATCGTCAGCTTCGAGTGCGGCATCGCCGTGCGGCTGAGACAGCGGTGCGCCTGACGGCTCGGTCGAGATCAGCATCTGCGTGTACGGGTGCTGCGGGTTCTCGAATACGTTGGCCACTGGGCCGTGCTCGACCACCTTGCCCGCCTGCATCACATGCACGCGGCTTGCGAGGCG
Source organism: Devosiaceae bacterium MH13 (assembly GCA_019192585.1). Taxonomy (GTDB): domain Bacteria; phylum Pseudomonadota; class Alphaproteobacteria; order Rhizobiales; family MH13; genus MH13. Next base: position 9,399 of record JAHCMG010000296.1, on the reverse strand, counting down.
CCGCACGATCGCCAGATCATGGGTGATGAATAGCATCGCCATACCCATCTCGGCTTGCAGCTCTGCCAGAAGCCGCAAGATCTGGGCCTGCACGGTCACATCGAGCGCGGTGGTCGGCTCGTCCGCGATGAGGAGCTTGGGCCGGTTCGCCAGCGCCATAGCGATCATCACGCGCTGCCTTTGGCCGCCAGACAGTTCGTGCGGGTAGCTCTTGAGCCGGCTCTCCGCATCGCGAATGCCGACCCGGTCGAGCAGCTCAAGCGTCCGCGCGCGCGCCGCGTCGTCCCGCAGGCCCTGGTGCACCTTGAGCACCTCGCCCACCTGGCGTTCGACGGTGTGCAGCGGGTTGAGCGACGACATCGGCTCTTGGAAGATCATCGAGATCGCGTTGCCGCGCACCCCGCGCAACGTTTTGTCGTCAGCGCCCAAAAGCTCCTGGCCATCAAAGCGGATCGAGCCGCCCGGGTGCGAGGCCGCCGGGTAGGGCAAAAGTTGTAGAACCGACAGCGCGGAGACCGACTTGCCAGAGCCAGACTCGCCCACAAGAGCCACTGTTTCGCCGGCCGCGACATCAAAGGAGACGCCATGGACGACCTGGTTGACCACATTGCCCGAGCGAAAGGCGATCTGAAGGTCTTGGACCGACAGCAGTGGCGCGTGTGGAGCGTCCGCCATGGCTAGCCCTCCACCTTGCGCGGATCAAAGGCATCGCGCACCGCCTCGCCGATGAAGATCAACAGCGACAGCATGATCGATATGGTCATGAACCCGGTCAGGCCCAGCCACGCCGCGTTGCGGTTGGTTTTGCCTTGCGCCAGCAACTCGCCAAGCGAGGGCGCGTCGCCCTGAAGCCCAAGCCCCAAAAAGTCGAGCGCGGTGAGCGTGGTGATGGAGCCTGAAAGGATGAAGGGCAAAAAGGTGATGGTCGCCACCATGGCATTGGGCAGGATGTGGCGGAACATGATCCGCACATCCGACAGTCCCAGCGCGCGGGCGGCGCGGACATATTCAAGGTTCCGTCCGCGCAGAAATTCCGCGCGCACCAGACCTACAAGGGCGACCCAACTGAACAGGAGGAGGATGAACAGAAGCGTCCAAAAGCCGGGCACGAAAAAGGCTGAAAAGATCAGCAGCAAATAGAGCGACGGGATGGACGTCCAGATCTCGATGAAGCGCTGGAACAACAGGTCCGTCCAGCCGCCAAAATAGCCCTGCACCGCGCCCGCCGAGATGCCAATGACCGACGAGATCAGCGTCAAAGTGAGGCCGAACAGCACCGAGAGGCGGAAGCCGTAAATGAGCCGCGCCAGCACATCGCGGCCCTGATCATCGGTGCCAAGCCAGTGATAGGTGCCGAAGCCGCAATAGGCATCGTCGACGCCAGAATCGAGCTTTGAGCAGGCCGCCTCGCGGTCGAGCGTCCAGGTCGGCGCGATCGGGTAGGGCAGGTTCGAGGCGTACGAGCGGGTCGTGTGATCGTAGCGAATGGGGGCGTGGATCATCCAACCATTGGCTTCGATCTCTTCGCGGATGAACGGGTCATAGTAGCGGGTGACCGCCAGGAACCCGCCGAACTTCTCTTCGGGATACTCAACGAAGACGGGGAACAGCAGTTCACCCTTGTAGGAGACCAGAAGCGGCCTCTCATTGGCGATGAGCTCGGCAAACAGCGTGATGATAAACAGCGCTAGGAAAATCCAAAGCGACCAGTAGCCACGCCCATTGGCTTTGAAATTGTTGAGGCGCCGCCGGTTGAGCGGCGAAATACCCGGCTTTTGCCTCTGCATGGGCGCCGCGTCGGGCCCGTCATCCAAAAGCACCGGAGCATCGGGGTTGCGCGCGTCCATGCCCCTAGGTGCTCCGCGATTCAAAATCGATCCGCGGGTCGACCCACATGTAGACAAGGTCGGACAGCAGCGCGACGACGAGGCCCATCAGCGAGAAGATGTATAAGGTGCCGAACACGACCGGGTAGTCGCGGCCAAAGACGCTTTCAAACCCCAGAAGGCCCAGCCCATCGAGCGAGAAGATCGTCTCGATCAACAGGGAGCCGGTGAAGAAGGCTGAGATAAACGCGCCAGGGAAGCCGGCGATGATGATCAGCATCGCGTTGCGGAACACGTGACCGTACAGCACCGTACGCTCATCAAGGCCCTTGGCGCGCGCGGTGATCACATATTGTTTTCGGATCTCATCGAGGAATGAGTTCTTGGTGAGAAGCGTCGTGGTCGCAAAGGCACCCACGGCCATCGCGATCAGGGGCAGTGTCAGGTGGTGGAAATAGCCAAGGACCTTCTGCCACCAGTTCAATTCGTCCCAGTTTTCCGGTGTCAGACCCGAGAGCGGGAACAGGTCCCAGAACGAGCCGCCGGCAAACAGAACGATCAGCAGGATCGCGAACAAGAAGCCTGGAACGGCGTAGCCGACAATGACGATGGCGCTGGTCCAGATGTCAAAGCGGGTGCCGTCGCGCACCGCCTTTGCAATGCCCAGTGGGATGGAAATGCCGTAGGACAGCAGCGTCATCCATAGGCCCAGCGAAATGGATACCGGCAGCTTCTCGAGGATGAGGTCGATCACTTCAACGTCGCGGAAATAGCTCTCGCCAAAATCAAAGCGGGCATAGTTCCACAGCATCAGGAAGAACCGCTCGACGGGCGGTTTGTCGAAGCCAAACTGGCGCTCCAGTTCGGCGATAAACTCCGGGTCCAGCCCCTGCGCGCCGCGATACAGGCCGCTATCGGCATCGTCCCCGCTGCCGCCAAATTCCTGATTGTCTTGGCCCGAAAAGTCACCAGTGCCGCCGGTGAAGCGTGCAGTCGCGTCAACATCAGTGCCTTGCAGCTGCGCGATCACCCGTTCGATCGGACCGCCTGGCGCGAACTGCACCACCGCAAACGACAGTGCCATGATCCCAAAGATCGTCGGGATCATCAGCAAGATGCGGCGAATGATGTAGGCGAGCACCGGTGCGCGGCTCCGTCTTGGTGCGGCTAAGCGTTATCGATCCACCAATGTGATTCGATGGGCAGACCATAGCGCGGTTTGGTGTCCGGGCGCTTCACGCTTGCGTCATGGGCGATCCAAATACGCCCCGAATACCATTGCGGGATCCAGAAGTGATGCGGCCGCAACACGCGATCAAGCGCACTCATGATCACATAGTTCTCTTCAAGCGTTTCCGCCTGCTCGACCTTCTCGATCAGCGCGTCGACCGCGGGCAGGCTGATGCCGGCAAGGTTCCAATTGCCCGGAACGTTGGCTGAATCCGAATGGTAGATCGCCCGCAGGTTCCGCCCCGGCGTCAGGCTGGCGCCTAGGTTCATGCCGGCAACATCATAGTCGAACGCGTTGAGCCGGGCCTGGTACTGGGTCGGGTCCACGGTGCGGAAGGTGGCATCCACGCCCAGCCGCGCGAGGTTTTGCAAAAACGGCGTGTAGATGCGTTCGAACACCGGCGCGGGAAGCAGGAACTCGATGGTCAGCTGCTCGCCCGCTTCATTGACGCGGCGACCGTCTTGCAGCTGCCAGCCCGCTTCACGAAACAGCCGGTTTGCCTCGGCAAGGAGGCGCCGATCATTGCCCGATCCATCCGACGGCGGCGGCACATAGGGCTCTTCAAACGCCGCATCGGGGATCTGACCGCGCAAGGGCTCCAAATGCACCAGCTCTTCGGGCGTTGGCAGCCCGCTTGCCATGTACGGTGCGTTTTGGAACGTTGAGGTGGTGCGCTGATACAGGCCGTAGAAAATGCGGTCGTTGGTCCATTCAAAATCGAACGCCAGCCCAACGGCGTGGCGCAAGCGCGGATCTTGGAACTTCTCGCGGCGGGTGTTGAAATAAGCGCCCTGCGCGCCCGTGGGCGCTTCATTGTCAATTTCAGACTGCAAGACTTCGCCCGATTGGACCCGGGGAAAATCGTAGCCCGTCGCCCAGATGCGCGACACCGTCTCGCGGCGGACATTCATCTCGCCGGCTTTGAAAGCTTCAAAGGCCACGTCGCGGTCGCGATAATAATTGACGCGGATCGTGTCGAAATTGTTCAGCCCGCGCGAGAAGGGCAGGTCGGCAGCCCAATAGTCCGGGTCGCGCTCGTACTCGATAAAACGGCCGACTTCGAAAGCTCCCACCCGGTAGGGGCCGGAGCCCAAGATCGGCTCCAGGATGGAATCGTCAAACGTCCGACCGTCCCAGAACGCACGCGAGAAGGTGGGGATGCCCAGCACGCTGAGATGCGCGGTGCGCGACCGGTCGGGGCGGAACCGCACCCGCAGCATATCGTCTTCAATCGCTTCAGCGCTCTCCATCGGCTCAAGCCCCGGCCGCAATGTCTGGTGACCTTCGGTACGGATAATGTCGAGCGAGAAGGCGACATCGTCCGCGGTGACGGGCGTGCCGTCATGGAAGCGGGCTTCGGGCCGGATCTTAAAATCATACTGTAGCCCATCATCGGTGTATTCGACCCACTCGGCGAGTGCGCCATAAAACGAATCCACCTCATCGCCTGTCGAGGTCATCAACCCATCGAACGTCAGCCCCACACGCAACGCGCCATCGCCGCGCGGCGCAAATCCATTGAGCGTGTTGAAGGTGCGGAAGTTCTGGTTCGCAAGCCGCGTCCCCGGTTGGTAGCTCAGCCTGCCGCCTTTGGGCGCGTCGAGGTTCACATGCGGAAAGTGCGTGTAGTCGGCCGGCAGTGCCAACTCTCCAAACGCCGACAGGCCATGGCTGCGGGTGACGCCCGCCTGCGCATAGCCCAGTGCCGGCAGGCCTGTCAGTGCGGCGGCGGCCCCTGTGCCTTTGAGCACCGTGCGCCGAGTGACGGACTTTGAGATGACGTGGGGGGTCTTCAGGCTCATCGTTTGGCTCTCCGGTGCGAGCAGCGGTCTTGGCACCGGGCCTTGTCGGGCCGCGACGCCAACAGCATCGGTTGGCTACAGTGTGTGGCGTTGGGAGCCATGGTTCACACCAGACGGCGTCCAAGCCAGCGGTAACTCAGTAAGGCGAATATGGCGCAGATGCGGCGGCGCGGCGAGCCAAATGCCGCGCCATGGGTGCAAACAAAAACGCCAGGGCAAGGCCCTGGCGTTTTGATAGATCAATGCGGTGATCGCTTTACTGCGTCGCTGAGACCGTCGACAGGTCAAGCGGCTCCGCTTGCAGCGAGTTCAGGTAAGCGAGGATATCGGCGCGATCTTCAACATCGCGAACACCGGCAAAGCCCATGGTCGTGCCCGACAGATAGCCGCGCGGATTGGCGAGGAAGCCATCAAGCTCTTCAAAGCCCCAGACTTCGCCGGCTGCGCCAACTTCTTCCATCGCCGAGGAATAATTAAAGCCGTCAATGCCGCCCTTCGCGCGGTTCAACACACCCCACAGGTGCGGGCCGACGCCGTCCGGGCCACCTTCGTTAAAGCTGTGGCAGGAGGTGCAGGCGCGAACCGCCGCTTCGCCAGCCGCCACGTCAGCGGTTGCCAGAAGATCGAGGACAGAGACCATCTCTTCTTCGGCGCCAGCATCGGCCACTTCGGCGTCCGGCACTTCGATGGAATAGCCGGCCACTTCCGGGGTGCTTTGGTAAAAGATCAGCTCTGAGACGAAGCTCACCAGCATCACCACCAGGATCGAGCCCAGCACCGCAAACATGATTTTATTGAGTTCAAAACCGTCCATGGACCAGTTTTCCTGTCTTCATCAGCAACCCGAAACCGGGTTGGTTGGCGGCGTGATAACCCCAATAACCGCCCGCTTGCAATAAGGGCATAAGGATGACAGGGGGGTCTTGCGACCATTTGCCCAAACCCTTGCCAGTTTACCGCAGGCGCGCGGAAACGCCAGGCGACGCTACCGCTTTGTGATGACCAAAATCCTTACTCTCATCCCCGCCCGCATGGCCTCGACACGGCTACCAGACAAACCGTTGGCGGACATTGTCGGCAAACCCATGATCGTCCATTGCGCCGACCGCGCCCGCGAGGCGGGGTTCGGCGAGCCGGTGGTTGCGACCGACGATCAGCGCATTGTTGATGCGGTCGAGGCTGCGGGCGGGAAGGCCGTGATGACCGACGAAGCGCACCCGTCGGGCTCAGACCGCATCTTCGAAGCGCTGCATAAGCTCGATCCGTACGGTGAGGTCGATCTGGTCGTCAATGTTCAGGGCGACCTGCCAACCCTCGATCCGGCGATCATCCGCGATGCTGTCGCGCTGATGGACGATCCGGCTGTCGATATCGGCACCTTGGCGACCGAGATCTTCGATGCCGAAGAGATGGTGAACCCCGATACGCCGCGCAGCATCGGCACGCCCATCGGGCCCAACCGGCAGCGGTCCCTCTATTTCACGCGCGGGGTTGCACCTTATGGGGACGGCCCGGTCTACCATCATATCGGGCTCTATGTGTTCCGCCGGGCGGCACTGGCGCGCTTCGTCGCGCTGCCGCAATCGGTGCTTGAAAAGCGCGAACGCCTTGAACAGCTTCGAGCCTTGGAAGCGGGCATGCGGATCGATATAGCAATCGTCGATGGCGTGCCGCTGGGGGTCGATACACCGGCCGACCTTGAGCGCGCCCGCGAGCAGCTATCGTCCTAACGTCACCGCGACAGCGCGTTGCGCGACGTCCCACCAAAGTGAGTCCCATGCGTATCGTTTTCCAAGGTGAGCCCGGCGCGAATTCCCACATTGCGTGCCGCGACCATTACCCCGATGCGGAAGCGGTGCCGTGTGCAACCTTTGAAGATGCGTTTTTCGCGGTCGAAGAGGGCGATGCCGAGCTGGCGATGATCCCGATCGAGAACTCGGTCGCCGGCCGCGTTGCCGATATTCACCACCTGCTGCCGGACGCACGGCTGCACATCACCGGTGAGCATTTCCTGCCGATCCACCACCAGTTGCTCGCCCTGCCAGGCACTGCGCTTGAAGACGTGCGCAGCGCCCAAAGCCACGTGATGGCGCTTGGCCAGTGCCGCAAATTCATGCGCCAGCATGGCCTGCGCGCTGTTGTCGGCGCCGACACGGCGGGGTCGGCGCGGCAGATCGCGCAACTGGGCGACCGCGAACAGGCGGCCATAGCCTCTGCGCTTGCAGCCGAGGTCTACGGGCTCGAGATTCTCGCCAGCGACATCGAGGACGAAGCGCACAACACAACGCGCTTCATCACCCTTGCGAAGGAACCGATCACTGTCACCCCGGACGATGGGCCGTGCGTGACGGCCTTCATTTTCCGGGTGCGCAACGTGTCGGCGGCCTTGTTCAAGGCACTGTCAGGTTTCGCGACCAACTCGGTGAACATGACCAAGCTCGAGAGCTACCAGACGGGCGGGCAGTTCTTCGCCACTCAGTTCTATGCGGAGATCGATGGCCACCCCGAGGATCGTCCGGTGGCGCTGGCGCTTGAAGAGCTGGAGTTCTTCTCCGCCGAACTGCGCATCATCGGCACGTTCAAAGCCGATGCGTATCGCGCCTCGATCCTTGAGCCCGAAGAGAACCGGGCGCTGCGGCCCTCGCCAGGCGTTTAAGGGGAGCGTGACCATGTCCGGACCCGATCTTGGAAAAATCGTGCTCACCGTTGGCGATTGGTCGCCCGATGGCTGGATTGAGCATTTGCGCGCGCATGTCGGCCCTGACGACCTGATCTTCTCCGATGGCAAGCAAGCGCCGCCGCCCGACATCTGCGACCAGGTCCGTTACGCCATTGCTTGGAAAACGCCGGACGGTTTCTTCGGCAACTTCCCGAACCTCAAGGCGGTTCTGTCGACCGGCGCGGGCGTCGACCATTTGGCCACCCGCGGCGACATACCCCAAGGCGCGTCCATTATCCGTGTGATCGACCCCGATCTGACCGGGCGGGTGACAGCGTGGACGGTGATGAACGTCATCGCGCACCACCGCCAGGCGCTGGGCTATCTGGCTGCGCAGAAGGAAGCCAAATGGCGACCCTTGCCCCAATCATCGGCCCCCGATGTGCGCGTCGGCCTGATGGGCTATGGCGAACTGGGCCAGTCGGCGGGCGCTGTGCTGGCGCTGCTGGGCTATGATTGCGCCGGCTGGGCCCGCTCACCCAAGCCCGATGCCCCCATCAACGTGTTCGCGGGGCAGGCAGAGCTCGAGCCCTTCCTGCGGCGCACCGACATTCTGGTCTGCCTCTTGCCGCTGACGGAAGACACGCGCGGCATTCTCAACCGGGACACCTTCTCCAAGCTTGCGCAAGACGGCATCACCGGTGGGCCGTTTGTCATCAATGGCGGGCGTGGCGGCCACCAAGTTGAGGCTGATCTGCTCGATGCCCTCACGGACGGCACGCTGCTGGGCGCGTCGATTGACGTGTTCGATGAAGAGCCGCTGCCCTCAGACAACCCACTTTGGGGCGCGCCCAACATACTCATCACGCCCCACACGGCGGGCATGAGTGCGCCGGAAGCGCTGGTGGCCGGCATGGTGCGTAACTTGATCGCGTTTGCTGAAGGGCGCCCTGTCGACGCGCTGGTTGACCGCTCGGCTGGCTATTAAGGCGAAAGCCGGCGAACCGTGCGCCGCGCGCCCATCCGAGCTTCGGCGTCGGCAAGTGGCTCATGCACGGTCGACATCGCAAAGGCGTTGGCATGCAGCAGCGTGTCCGTGCCCGTCACAATGCCCACATGGCCGGGCCAGAACAAAAGATCGCCGCGTGCGAGCGGGGCCCCCACGGGCACCGGTTCACCAAGCTCCGCTTCCTGCATGTCGCTGTCGCGCGGCCACCATATGCCGCCCGCTTGCAACGCCAGTTGAACCAGCGCCGAACAGTCGAGCCCCAGCGCTGACCGCCCGCCCCATACATAGGGCACGCCGACAAACGCCTCTGCCGCCGCAACCCAATCGTCTACGCGCTCCAGCATGCCCAGAAGGTGCTTCGCGGGCAGGGGGCCGGCGTCTGTGACCCGGAACGGCGCAGAGGTCGCGCCCATCGCCACAGTCTCGGGGGCAGCGCACAGCTGCGCGCCCATGGGGAGTGGACCCGCACCGATTGACTTGATGGTCGCGTCAGTCGCCCGGGTCAGCGGCACCACAACCCGGTGCGTTGGCGCCGTGCTGCTCGCTCCTGCAAGCGCGCCTTCCTCCACCCAGCCGACATAGCCGTCCGTCGCAAGCTGGCCCCAGGCGAACCCGTCGGCGGTCTGGTAGACGGTGAAACGTTCTCCAAACAGCGCTTGCGACGTGCGCACCTGGCCGCCCGGCGCGTCGAGAATGTCGGTCACGAAAGCGCGCACTGTGTGGTCCGTGCCTTGGGCAAACTGTTGCGCGTCGACTTGGCCCTTGAGCGAGGCGGCGGCGATGTCGGCCTTAAACGGGTGCCGGCGCGGATCGAGCGATGTCACGGTTGCCGGCCTCAGCGCGCGCCGTCGGCATGGTCGGCGATGGGCTCG
>JAHCMG010000295.1 GCA_019192585.1 Devosiaceae bacterium MH13 | reverse complement strand
GGACTGACGATGCAAGGCCTACCGGTTGCAGGTTTTGTCGATCTCTGGGTCTTCCTAGAGGCGACGCCCCTTCTGTGGCTCACCGTGACTGTTGTGGCCTATGCGATCGCCGATGCGGTCTCGAAGGGCCTCAAGCGCCATCCCCTGGCCAACCCTGTGCTGATCGCTGCCGCGCTGGTGGCGAGCGTGCTCCTCATAACGACGACCGCCTATGAGACCTATTTTTCCGGTGCTCAGTTCGTCCACTTCTTGCTGGGCCCCGCAACCGTGGCCCTTGCGGTGCCGTTGGTCGACAACTGGCCGGAGGTCCGCAAACGCAGCATCGCGCTTCTTGCAGCGCTCGTCGCCGGCGCGGCAACAGCAGTGCTGTCGGTCGTCGGCATCGCCTGGGCGTTCGGCCTCGACCCAGCGCTTATCTGGTCGCTGGCGCCAAAATCGGTGACCACACCGATCGCCATGGGCATTGCGGTTGAGTTTGGCGGCATCGCGTCGCTTGCGGCGGTGTTTGTCATCGCAACCGGCATTCTCGGCGCGGTGATCGTGACACCGCTGATGAACGCCATGCGCATCAAGGAACCTGCCGCCCGCGGCTTCGCTGTGGGCGTTGCAGCGCATGGGATCGGCACCGCCCGCGCATTCCAGGTGAACCCCACCGCTGGGCTGTTTGCGGGCATCGCGATGGCCCTCAACGGCATGCTGACGGCGCTGCTCGTGCCCTTGCTGGCGCAGGCGTTCTAGTCGGCACCCTGCGCCTGGGCATCGACGCTGGCCAGCGCCGTCATGTTGACGACCCCGCGGGAGGTGACCGACGGCGTGAGCACGTGCACGGGTTTTGATGGCCCCATCAAGATCGGCCCCACATGGAGCGCTTCGCCCAACACTTTGGTCATGTTGAGCGCGATGTTGGCGGCATCGAGACTTGGGAAGACCAGAAGGTTCGCTTCGCCCTCGAGATGCGCATCGGGCATCACCCGGTCGCGCAAGACCTGGCTCAGCGCCACGTCCGCATGCATCTCGCCATCGCATTCAAAATCGATGTTGGCGTCGCGCAGGATCTCAAATGCAGCGCGCATCTTTTGCGCCGACGGCGTTGGCCTGGAGCCAAAATTGGAGTGCGAGACAAGTGCTGCCTTTGGCTCGATGCCAAAACGCCGGATGTGGTGCGCGGCACGAATGGTGGTCTCCGCCACCTCTTCGGCCGACGGGTCATAGCTGACATAGGTGTCGGTGAGGAAGTACCCGCCTTTGTCCATGATCAGGAGCGAAAGGGTGGAGTAGTCTTCGATCCTAGGCGCGGTGCCGAGAATTGACCGCACATCTTTGACATGGCCGGCAAAGCCGCCTTGCATGCCGCAGGGCATTGCGTCCGCATCGCCCAGTTTGACGGCCAAAGCGCCGATCACCGTCGGGTTGGTGCCCACAGTGGTGCGCGCAATGTCGGGCGTGATGCCAGACCGGCCAACACAGGCAAAATAGGCGTCCACATAGTCGCGGTAGCGCGGATCGTCCTCGGGGTTGACGATCTCGCAATCCTCACCCGGCTTCAGCTTCAGGCCGAAACGCTTGGCGCGGCTTTGCAGCACCTGCGGTCGCCCGATGAGGATGGGCACCGCGATCCCGTCTTCAATGGCCACCTGCGCGGCGCGCAGGCACCGCTCATCCTCGCCCTCGGCATAGATGATCCGCTTGGGATCGGCTTTGGCTTGGGCAATCACCGGCTTCATGATCAGCCCCGACCGGAACACGAAGCGGTTAAGGCGGTCGAGATAGGCGTCAAAGTCGGCGATCGGCTGATTGGCAACGCCGGTATCCATGGCGGCCTTCGCGACGGCCGGCGCGATCCGCAGGATCAAGCGGTTGTCGAACGGGGAGGGGATCAAGAAATCGGGCCCAAAGGTCGACGATTTGCCCCCATAAGCGCGCGCCGCGACATCTGAGGGTTCCTCCCGCGCCAGACCAGCGATCGCCTCGACGGCAGCGAGCTTCATCTCGGTGTTGATGGTCCGCGCGCCCGCATCGAGCGCGCCGCGAAAGATGTAGGGGAAGCACAGGACGTTGTTGACCTGGTTGGGATAGTCCGACCGTCCCGTGCAGATGATGGCGTCTTCGCGCACCGCCCGCGCATCCTCGGGCAGGATCTCGGGGTTGGGATTGGCGAGCGCCATGATCAGCGGGTTGGGCGCCATCTTCGCGACCATCTCGGGCTTGAGAACCCCACCGGCCGATAGGCCCAAGAACACGTCCGCATCAGCGATCACCTCGCCAAGGGTGCGCAGGTCGGTCGCCTGCGCGTAACGGTCCTTGTAGGGGTCCATCAGGGTCCCGCGCCCCTCGTAGACGCAGCCTTCAAGATCTGTGATCCAGATGTTCTCGCGCGGCAGGCCTGCCTCTTCGAGAAGGCCCAAGCACGCAAGCGCAGCGGCGCCCGCGCCGGCGGTAACGAGCTTGATCGATTTGATGTCTTTGCCACTCAGCTCCAGCGCGTTGCGCACCGCCGCTGAGACGATGATGGCCGTGCCGTGCTGGTCGTCATGAAAGACCGGGATGGCCATGCGCTCTTTGAGCGCGTCCTCGATGATGAAGCATTCGGGCGCCTTGATATCTTCAAGGTTGATGCCGCCGAAGGTCGGTTCCAGCGCGGCGACGGTGTCGATAAAGCGCTGGGGGTCGGTCTCATCGACTTCGATGTCGAACACATCGATCCCGGCGAACTTCTTAAACAGGACCGCCTTGCCCTCCATCACCGGCTTCGACGCGAGCGCCCCGATGGCCCCGAGGCCCAAAACGGCCGTGCCGTTTGAGATGACGGCAACCAGGTTGGCGCGCGCGGTGTAGCGGGCAGCCGTCAGCGGGTCTTTCTCAATGGCGAGGCACGGCGCCGCAACACCGGGCGAGTAGGCAAGCGCCAAGTCACGCTGGTTGCCCAGCGGCTTGGTTGCGCTGATCTGCAGTTTTCCCGGCCGCGGATATTCATGGAAGAACAGCGCCGCCTCGGAGAGCTGATCGCGCGATTGCTGTGCCGCGCCCGCTCCTCTCGGCTTACCGGTGTGTCCTCGTCCATGCTCGCCTCCCAGCCGATTCCCGCCTCCGCCAGCGATAGCACAACTTAGGCGATGGCGAGCGAGGATCGTCCGCAGGTTTCAACCTGCTAGCCCGCCTAATGCGCGGTCTGTTGCTGGGGCGCCAACCCTCGGACGATCAGGTACAGCGTGACGGCGTTGAGGACGTGCCAGCCAAAGTGGGTTCCGATCGGAATGGCATCGCACACCGTCGGGTCAATCGTCCGCAGCGTGAGCGAGACGACGAATACCCCGGAGGCAGCAAGGAAGTACCACGCATAGGTGCTACGCTGTGCCGCGAGGCCCAGGGCGATGGCCACCAGCACGATGAGCGGCGGCACATAGGAGGCGGACCCGTTGGGGATCAGCGTGGCCAAGGGCGTGCCCAAAACCATGGGCGCGGCAAGCAAGAAGCCCGCGCCGCCCAGAGCCGCCGCCTGCCAGGGCAGGTCGAACCGTCGGCGCAGCGCAATCACAATAGCCGCCACGATGAACGCGATAATCGGCACAACGTCCGCTAGAGCTGCCCATTGTGTGGCGAACGTATGGAACAGAAAAGAGCCGATGCCGATCGCTGTCAGGAGGCCAACAAGCACCCAAGAGGGCATATCGCGCGAGTTCCGCAGGCCCAACGCAAGCAGGCCAGCGGCAATCAGGAACGCGCCATTGGTGATGGCGTTGAGCGGCTCTTCCCAGAAGCCAGGCCCCATCCGCTCGCAATAGATATCGATGAACTCGTTCACGGCGCCCCTTCTACCGCTGGACGATGAACGCCGTGTGGCGTAACAGGTGCATCGCTTTCAAAATCACTTCCCAAAACCACACATGGTGCGGGCCTATCGTGCTCTATCATTCCACCCGCGGCGGGTCATCTGGGCTCAGCTTTGACGATGCTCTTTTGGCAGGGCTTGCGCCCGATGGCGGGCTGTATGTACCCGACAGCTTTCCGACCCTGTCGCAAGAGGCCATTCGGGCCATGCGCGGCCGGCCTTATGCGCAGGTGGCCTATGAGGTGATCTCGCCATTTGTTGGCGGCTCCATCGAGCCCGATGCCCTGCGGACGATCATCGAGGGCGCCTATGGCACGTTCCGGCATACGGCCGTTGCGCCGCTTGTGCAGCTTGATGAAACCCATTGGGCGCTTGAGCTGTTTCACGGCCAAACCCTGGCCTTCAAAGACGTGGCGATGCAGTTCCTTGCCCGCGCGATGGACCACGTCCTCGCCGAACGCGGCAGCCGGGCCACGATTGTCGGCGCAACGTCGGGCGATACGGGCGGCGCGGCGATCGACGCGTTCTTGGGCCGCGCCCGGACCGACATGTTCATCCTGTTTCCCGACGGGCGCGTGTCCGATGTGCAGCGCCGCCAGATGACCACCAGCGTCGATGCAAACGTCCATGCGCTCGCCATCGACGGCACCTTTGATGATTGCCAGCGCATCGTCAAAACCATGTTCACAAACGCGCCGTTCCGACTGGCGGTTGCGCTGTCGGGCGTCAACTCGATCAATTGGTCCCGGATCGTCGCGCAGGTGGTCTATTACTTCACCGCTGGCGTCGCCTTGGGCGCACCGGACCGCAAGATCAGCTTCTGCGTGCCAACGGGCAATTTTGGCGACATCCTTGCAGGCTGGGTCGCCAAGCGCATGGGTCTGCCGATCGACCGGCTGATCATCGCCACCAACACCAACGACATTCTCGCCCGGACCTTGCAAACCGGCCGTTATGAAGCGTCTGGCGTTGTCGCGACCAGTTCGCCATCGATGGACATCCAAGTGTCTTCGAACTTCGAGCGGCTGCTCTACGAGGCGTGCGGCCGTGACGCCGAGCAGGTGAGCCGCTGGATGGACGGCCTGAAACAGTCAGGCAGTTTCAGCCTCAGCGAGGAAGCCTTGGCAGCCGTGCGCGCCGACTTCTCCGCGGGCCGCGCCGATGAAACAGCCGTTGCGCGGACCATGAAACAGGTCCTAGCAGACAGCGGCATGGTGCTCGATCCGCACACAGCGGTCGGCATCGCTGTCGCCAAACAGACGCTGGCGGAAGAAGGCCTTGATCCGTCCGTCCCCATCGTCACGCTTGCGACGGCGCACCCGGCCAAGTTTCCCGCCGCCGTGGAAGAGGCGACCGGTGTCACCCCGCGCTTGCCGAGCCATCTGCACGATCTGATGGAGCGCGAAGAGCGCATGCAGACGCTGGCGAACGACCAGGCCACCGTCGAGCGCTTCGTTCTCGACCATGCCCGCATCGCCCAGCCGGCTTAAGCCTCTTTGGACACCGTTTCACGCCACCCCAGCGGTTTTGCGCTGATCACCCATGAGCGCCCGGACGCCGAGACCGTTGCGCTGGGTGTCTTCATCAACGCCGGCACACGCGATGAGACCGAGGCCGAGCATGGTGCCGCCCACTGCCTTGAGCATATGGCCTTCAAGGGCACGCGCACGCGGTCAGCCTATCAGATCGTCGCGGAGATCGAGGGGCTGGGCGGCGACATCAACGCCGAGACAAGCCATGAAACCACTAGCTACACCGCCCGCATGCTGGCGGAAGACTGGCGCGCTGGCCTCGATGTTCTGCTCGATATCGTCACCGCGCCACGCTTCGCCCCCGATGATTTGGAGCTCGAGCGCGGCGTGATCTGCCAGGAGATCGCCGGAAGCCTCGATGATCCCGATGATCGCGTGACCGATGGCGTCGGTTTGGCAGCCTTTGAAGGCCAAGCGGTGGGCCGGCCGATCTTGGGCACAACCCAAAGCGTCGGTGCGATCAGCGTGGACAGTTTAGACGCGTTCCGCGCCCGGACAGGCGTCGCGTCACAAGTTGTACTGTCTGTGGCCGGACCGATCAGCCACGCGGCTCTGGCCGATCACGTTGATCGGCTCGCCCCTGCGTTTCCTGGCTCGCAAGCGGTGCCGCGCCCGCGCCCGCACTTTGCGCCGGGCCGCTTTGCCGATGTGCGCGACACGCACGACACGCACCTGGCTTTGGCCTGGGAAGGCCCTGGATACAGCGACCCGCAGGCCGTGCCCAATGCGCTTGCGCTGCAAGTTCTCGGCGGCGGCATGACCTCGCGCCTGTTTCAGTCTATCCGCGAGGAGCATGGGCTCGCCTACGCGATTGATGCCTACCCGCTGACCTTCCTTGATGGTGGGTTGGGCGTTCTGCAGACCGCCACCGCGCCCGAGCAAGTGTCGCACATGAAGCGCCAGGTGCTCGAACAGATGCGCCGCCTGGCCGATGGGATCACCGAAAGTGAACTGGCCGCCGCCAAACGTCAGTTTCGTGCGTCGCTTGCCATGGGTGCGGAGAGCCTCTCAGCCATCGCCGCGCGCAATGCGCGCCAACTCACCGCCATGGGGCGCCTGCGCGGCCGCGAGGAGATTCAATCGCTGATCGATGCCGCCTCGCTGGCCGACGTGCGCGACACGTGGCAACGCGTCATGGACGCTTCGCAGTTCGCTTTGGCGGGCGTTGGCAGCCAACAGGCGCTTGACGTTTGGTTCGATTGAGTGAACTTGATCAACGCTCTACGACAGTTCCATGCAGCTCCGCTCCCGCCGTGACCTTGTTTAAGTCGCTCTCCCCGCCCTCTTCGCCGGTCTTTGAGACGGAGCGGTGCTTCGTGCGTGCGCCCGAAGAGGCCGACTATGCGGTTTGGGCGGACCTTCGCAGCCGGTCGAAGGCGTTTCTGCAACCGTTTGAGCCGCGCTGGCCGCTTGATGAGTTGACGCGGCCCTCGTTCCGCCGTCGCTTGCGGCGCTATGCCCAGGATGCGCGCGACCGCACGGGCTATGCCTTTTTCATCTTCGACCGGCAGACCGACGATCTGATGGGTGGCCTGACGGTTTCTAACATACGCTATGGGGTGAGCCAGTCCTGCTCCCTGGGCTATTGGATGGGCGCACCCTATGCGGGCATGGGTTACATGACCGAGGTGCTGCCTGGTCTGTTCTCGTTTCTGTTCAAAGATCTTGGCCTGCACCGCATCGAGGCGGCCTGCCTGCCCGCGAACAACCCTTCCCGGCGGTTGCTCGAGCGGGCTGGGTTCGTGGCCGAGGGCATCGCCCGTGGCTACCTCAAGATCGACGGCCGCTGGCAGGACCACCGCCTTTTCGCCAAGATCGCGAGCGATGGTTAGGTCCCGGCGGGCCCAGAAGCGCGAACAAGCAACAGGAAATCCATGCGCTTAGGTAGCCCTTTGGTTGGCCGCATGCTTTCATAGGCGTTCGCCCCGCTTGCTGTTGGCAAGTCAAGGCGATAGGGAACGCCGACCGGTCGCTGGCTTAAGCAATCTATGCCGGATTGGACAAGCTGGCCGACGGCGTCACCGGGAAATGTTTTGTGTACCCCAAGGGGAGTGGTCGGACGTGCGCCGCATAAGTGCCATTCTGATCTTCTTGTCGTTTTTGATGGCGCTCCCCGTGGCCGCGCTTGACGCCATCAATGTGCCTCTGGACACCAGCGCGCTTGACCTGACCCGGGCAGTGGATCGCTTTGTCGAGGTCGGCGACCGCATCCAGGTCTCCACCGCGCCAGGGCCCGATGGCATCGTCCGGCGGATCGAGGTGCGTTCGCGCGACGTTGGCAGCGCCGGCAACTGGGTGGTGTTCGCGCTGTCGAACACGTCGAACGAGCAAGTCGACCGGGTGCTTGTCGCCCCGCATTTTCGCCTCGCTGACAGCCGCATCTTTTGGCCAGACCTGGGCGCCTCGCGCCTTGTGGCCATCTCGCCAAGCCAGGGCCTCGCGCCCGAGCGCCTCGACAGCCAAGAAGCGGACGTTTTCCGCATCACGCTCGATCCGGGCGCGGTGGTCACTTACGTGGTCGAGCTGCGAACCGCTAACCTGCCGCAGCTGATCCTCTGGCAAGAGGATATGTACCGCGACAGCGTCAACGCGACGACGCTTTACAAGGGCATTGTGCTGGGCATTGCGGGCCTTTTGGCGCTGTTCCTGACCATTTTGTTCATCGTCAAGCGCTCGGCCATGTTCCCCGCCGTGGCTGGGGTCGCCTGGGCGGTGCTGGCCTATTTGGCGATCGAGTTTGGGTTCTGGAACCAGATCTTCAACTTGCAGCCGGGACAGGAGCGGGTGTCTCGCGCCATCGCGGAAGTTGCGCTTGCGGCGACGCTCGTGATGCTGGTCTACGCCTACCTTAGCCTCAACGCGGTCCACAGCGCCTTCCTGAAGATCGGCGTGGTGTGGAGCCTGTTCTTTGCTGCGCTCATCGGTGTCGCGATTTACGAGCCGGAGATCGCAGCCGGCATCGCCCGCCTCGGGCTTGGCGTGATCGGCCTTGGCGGCTTGGTGGTCATCATCCCGCTGGCTTTGCAACGCTACGATCGCGCGGTGCATCTCATCCCCAGCTGGATCGTGTTGCTCGCCTGGCTGTTAGCAGCTTGGCTCGCCGTGTCCGGCCACGTGGTCAACGATTTTGTCTCGCCAGCACTCGCCGGCGGCCTGGTGCTGATTGTCCTCCTTTTGGGCTTCACCGTGATGCAGCACGCGTTCGCCGGCGGCTCGCTGTCGGAAGGTCTTATCTCAGACTCCGAGCGCAAGATGCTTGCACTTGGCGGGTCGGGCGATCTGATCTGGGATTGGGACTTGGCCCGCGACCGGGTCTACTCATCGCCGGCGACCGAGGATCTGTTAGGGCTGAAGCGCGGATCGCTCGCCGGACCGTTCCTTGAATGGCTCAGCGCCATCCATCCCGGTGAACGCGACCATTTCCGCCACATGGTCGAAGCCATCGTCGAATCCGGCCGCGGCAGGATCGACCAGACCCTGCGGATGCGAACCGAAGACGGTCACTTCCGCTGGTTCCGCCTGCGCGCTCGGCCCGTGGTGGGCGAGGGCGGCAAAGTGTTCCGCCTGATCGGGACGATGCTCGACGTCACCGATATGAAGACCACCCAGGAGCGGCTGCTCCGAGATGCCGTCCATGACAGTTTGACGGGTCTGCCGAACCGCGAACTGTTCCTCGACCGCGTGGACCTTGCGATGCAGCGCGCGCGCATGGAGAAGGTCGCCAAGCCAACGGTCATCATCGTCAATCTCGACCATTTCGCGCAGCACAATGCGGCGGTTGGCGTCAGCACGGCCGACTCGATCCTCACCATGGTGGCGCGGCGGATCGATAAGTTCCTCAAGCCCAATGACAGCTTGTCGCGCATCGGCGGCGACCAGTTTGGCGTCCTCCTACTGTCCGAGCAGGAGCCGACGGCCATCGCCCGGCTGACCGAACAAATTCGCCGCTCGCTTCAAGCGCCCGTAGTGCTCGGGGAGCAGGAGGTCAACCTGACGGCCTCCATCGGCCTTGCGACCTTCGACCCTGGGCTCGACAGCGCGGAAGATGCGCTCAAGTCGGCCGAGATCGCGATGGCCCACGCCAAGCGCTTGGGCGGTGACCGGTGCGAAGCGTTCCGGCCATCATTGCGTGAGCATGGCCGCAGCCTGGTGGCGGTGGAAGCCGACCTGCGCCGGGCGCTCGAACAGGAGCAGCTGTCGGTCTACTACCAGCCGATCATCAAACTGTCCGACCGGTCGCTCGCCGGCTTTGAAGCCCTGCTGCGCTGGGACCATCCGCGCCATGGCCGTATGGCGCCGGCCGAGTTCGTGCCGATCGCCGAACGCTCTGGCCTGATCATCCCCGTGGGTCTGTTCGTACTGGAGCGCGCGGCGCGCGACTTGAACCAGTGGATGCGCGGCGACCCGCATGCCGCAAGCCTGTTCACGTCGATCAACATCTCTTCGCGCCAATTGCTCCGCCATGACCTGCTCAACGATCTGCGGGCCATTCTCTCGCGCGCGGACTTGCCCGGCTCGGCCATCAAGCTGGAGCTGACCGAGTCCCTCGTCATGGAGAACCCCGAATATGCGGCGCAGGTTCTGGCGCGCTGCCGCGAACTGGGGATCGGGCTTTCGCTCGATGATTTCGGCACCGGCTACTCGTCGCTGAGCTATTTGCAACGGTTCCCGTTCGATACGATCAAGATCGACCAGAGCTTCGTCAAAGCCATGGTGCCCGGCGAGCCGGCGGTGGTGCTTAGCGCCATCGTGGCATTGGGCCATGATCTCGATATGGACATCGTCGCTGAAGGCATTGAGGACGAGGATGCTGCGGCAGACCTTGCCAAACTCGGTTGCGAGTTTGGCCAAGGCTTCCTGTTCGGCCACCCCATCGCGGCGTCGGCCGTGCCGGCCTTCATCGCGGCCCATGTTCAGGAGCGCGCGGATAAGCAGGCAGCCGAAGAGCAAGAGCGCCAGCAGCGCGCCGCAGCGGCCGAGCAGGCCCGCGAGGAAGCCCAAGAAGCCGCCGCCGCCGCCATGCCCGCAGAGAAACCAGCGGTAGCGGCCGCCGCACCGCTGGCCGCTGCAACGGCGAGCAGCCCGGCCGCGGCACCTTCAGCGCCGGCCACTTCCCCTGCCGTATCGGATCAACCTGCTGCCGCGCCAAAGGATGCCAATGGCACCACGCCGGCCGCGTCACCCGTTCACACGCTGGTCAAGCCTGCGCCGCATGCCTCCTCCGGCATGAGCCCCACCTTCGCTGCACTGTTGAGCAAGCAAACCGCGGAGCACGCAGCCCGCCGGGCCGAAACGGCCGCGCCTTTCGGCAAGGGCGCAAACGGCCGAAACGGCAACGGCAATGGCAACGGAAATGGAAGCGCGCTGGCGAAGACGCAGGTAGGCCAGCCCAAAGAGGGCAAGGACGAAGGCAAGACCGGCGCCGCTTCGTCAACGCCGGCAGCCGCCAACGCGGAACCAGCACAGGCGCCCGAGAAGTCCGCAGGCTCGGCCGGCGCGTCCTGATAAGCGACTGAGCGCGAGGCTTTAGGTCCCTACGCCTTGATCAGCACATAGGTGCCGGGCGCATCCCCGAGCGGCTTGTGCTTCTTGGAACCCGGCTCCCGAGCGGGAACGCGCTCGCTGGCAAGGCCTTCCACCCAG
This sequence comes from Devosiaceae bacterium MH13, assembly GCA_019192585.1. GTDB lineage: Bacteria > Pseudomonadota > Alphaproteobacteria > Rhizobiales > MH13 > MH13. Next base: position 1,675 of record JAHCMG010000295.1, on the reverse strand, counting down.
GCTTGCCAATCGGGCCACCAGGAGCCCGGCGTCTCCTCGGCGGAAGCGGCCCAGTCCTCGTAGCGGCCTTTAGGCGTATCACCCGTCCAGAACTGGTACTTCTTCTTCGCCGGTGGGTTGATGACCCCTGCGATGTGACCCGATCCTGCCAGCACGTAGCGAACCGGCCCACCGAAGAACTGCGAGCCCAGAAACACCGATTCGGGTGGCGCGATATGGTCTTCCCGCGCGGCGAGATTGTAGATCGGCACCTCGACATCGGCGAGGTCGAGCTTCACGCCATCGAGCACCATCTTGCCCCGGCTCAGCGTGTTCTCGAGATAGCAATTGCGCAGGTAGAACAGATGGTTCGCCGCCGGCATGCGCGTCGAATCGGAGTTCCAGTACAACAGGTCAAAGGGCATCGGGTTCTTGCCCTTGAGGTAGTTGTTGATGATGTAGGGCCAGATCAGATCGTTCGCGCGCAGCATGTTGAACGCCGACGACATCTTCTTGCCGTCGAGATAGCCCTTCCGCGCCATCTGGTCTTCGAGCACTTTGAGCTGGTCTTCGTCGACAAAGACCTTCAGATCGCCCGCATGGGTGAAGTCGACCTGCGTCGTGAACAGCGTTGCTGAGGCGATCCGATCATCATTGGTCGCCGCCATGTAAGCGAGGGTGACCGATAGGAGCGTGCCGCCTACGCAATAGCCAATGGTGTTGGCCTGCCGCTCGCCCGTGATGTCGTGGACGACATCGAGCGATTCCATGATCCCCTCGCGCATATAGTGCTCGAAGCCCTTTTGGGCGTGCTGTTCGCTGGGGTTGATCCACGAGATCACGAAGACGGTGTGGCCCTGCGCGACCGCCCATTTGATGAAGCTCTTCTGCTCGTTGAGATCGAGAATGTAGAACTTGTTGATCCAGGGCGGCACGATTAGGAGCGGCCGCTTGAGCACCGTGTCCGTCGAGGGCGTGTACTGCAGAAGTTCGCAAACCTCGTTGCGATGGACCACCTTGCCCGGCGTGGTGGCCATGTTCGCGCCGACCTTGAATTGGGTCGTGTCGGTCATCCGAACTTTCAGGTCGCCGCCGCCTGCCTGAATGTCTTGCGCCAACATCTCAAGGCCGCGCACCAGGTTCTCGCCGTTGGAAGCGAGGGTCTCTTTGATCAGCTCCGGGTTGGTGCCCAGGAAGTTCGTCGGCGCCATCGCGCTGGCGATCTGCTTGACGTAGAACTGCGCCTTGTGACGCGTGTGCGGGTCGAGTTCGCTGGCTTCATCGACTAGGCCCTCAGCCCAGTTCGACAGCAGCAGATAGGCCTGCTTGACGGTGTCAAACAGCTGGTTGCGCGACCAGTCAGGGTCCTTGAAACGCCGGTCGCCAGGTGCGGGCTCAACCACCGGTTTGGCCTCTTCGCCGCCGACGCGGGCGATGGAGCCGCTCCACAGTTCAAAAAAGTCGGACCACAGCCGTGTCTGCGCTTCGAGCAGCCGTTTGGGGTCAGACAGCCAATATTCGGACACTTGGCTGAGCGTTTTGACGACCTCGGCCATCTCATCGGCTTGAACGGGCCGCGCTGAGCCATCTTCGCGCGGCTTCATATAGGCCGCCCACACCTTGCCGCTCTCTTCGACGTAGCGGCTGAGGTTGCTCGCGAACGCATCGGGGTCGTTGATCGTATAGTCCGTCAGCG
>JAHCMG010000294.1 GCA_019192585.1 Devosiaceae bacterium MH13 | reverse complement strand
GATGAAGACGGCAAACCAACCCGCGGCGCCGGTGGCGGCAAGGGCTGGGAGACCGACTGGTCGATCGAGTACGACAAGAAGGGCCGCAAGAAGTCAAAGACGACCACGACCACCAAGGGCCGGGTTACCACCAAGACCACCGAAATCTTCGATCCGAAGACCGGCAAGGTGATCAAAGAGAAGACCGAGACGTGGCTCGAGGGTCCGCACTGATGCAGCCCTCAAAAGAAAAGGCGCGGGCCAGCGCACAGCCGGCCCGCACCTCTTTTGATCGCGTTTAGCGCCGCGCAGCCTTAGTCGCGCGCAGGGATGTTGCGCCCTTTTTGGACGGCGGGCCGCTCCATGAACCGGTCGACATAGGCCGTCACATTGGTGAAATCGTCCCAGCCGACAAGCTCTTTGGTTTCGTAGAACTCAAGCGCGCCGAGCCACGGCGCGATGGCGATGTCGGCGATCGAGAAGTCGCCCGCCACCCAGGTGCGGCCTTCAAGGTGGCCATTGAGCACGTTCAGCAAGCGCTTGGCTTCGCCAATGTAGCGCTCGCGCGGACGCGGATCTTCAATCTGCGCGCCGGCAAATTTCACGAAGAACCCCATTTGCCCGAACATCGGGCCCAGGCCGCCCATCTGCCACATCAACCACTGGGTGATGTGCGCGCGCTCAGCCGCGTTGGCGCCGCCGAGCTTGCCGGATTTGTCGGCGAGATACAGGAGGATCGCGCCGCTTTCGAACAGGCCGATCGGCTCGCCATCGGGGCCGTTGGGATCGATGATCGCCGGGATCTTGTTGTTGGGGTTAAGCGAGAGGAACGCCGGGCTTTTCACATCGGCGTCGGCGAGCGTGACGAGATGAGGTTCGTAGGCGAGCCCCATTTCTTCAAGCGCGATCGACGCCTTCACCCCGTTGGGTGTTGGGAACGAGTAGAGCTGGATGACGCTAGGGTCTTTCGGCGCCCAGCGCTGCGTGATCGGAAAGGCAGATAGGTCAGTCATGGCAGTATGCTTTGCTTTTGTTTGGATGGAGCCGGTAGGCGCCTGAGGCGGCGCGGGCTCGGTGAGACAAGTGTGATAGGCCAAATAGGTGCTGGCGCGCCCGATACCAACGGGCGCTCCCCACAATGTGATCAGACCGCTTAGCCGCGCTCGCCCGCGGGCAGCAGTGCCATCACCGTTTCCAGTGTGTCGGCCTCATGGGGCGGCTTATCCCAGCGCAGCCGGGAAATGCGCGGGAAGCGCATGGCGACCCCGCTCTTATGGCGGGTCGACCGCTGCAGGCCCTCAAAGGCCACCTCGAGCACCAGGCCAGCATCGCGGCCGTGGATCACTTCGCGCACGGGCCCGAACCGGTTGGTCGTATGCTTGCGGACAAAAGCGTCGATCTGTTTGAGCTCCTCATCGGTGAAGCCGAAATAGGCCTTGCCGACGGGCACCAGCGCGCCCTCATCGGTCCAGACCCCAAACGTGTAGTCCGAATAAAGGCTCGAGCGTTTGCCATGGCCGCGCTGGGCGTACATCAGCACCGCATCGATCAGCATCGGATCGCGCTTCCATTTCCACCACGGGCCCTTGGGGCGACCGGGCACGTAGGCGCTGTCGCGGCGCTTGATCATCACGCCCTCAACGGCGTCTGCATCGTCGCCTGCCCCGTGGGAGGCCGGGTCGGCACGCGCGGCCGTGAGCGCATCCCACGTCTCAAAAGGCACCATTTGGGAGATATCGATGCGCGGGTGGCCGTGGGCCGTGATCAGCGCTTCGAGCCGGGCGCGGCGATCCTCAAAGGGCAGGGGCCGGAGATCGTCGTCTCCTTGCCGCAGCAGATCGTAAGCGCGGATATGCGCCGGATGGCTCGCGAGCAGCTTCTTTGAGACCATCTTGCGGTTCAGCCGTTGCTGCAAGGTGTTGAAGGTCTGCACGCGACCGTCGATCAGCACCAACAGTTCGCCGTCGAGCGTGACGCCGTCGGGCAAAGCGTCAACGAGATCGGGAAAGGCGCCGGAGATATCATCGCCCGTCCGCGAATAAAGCCGCGCGACCCGCTGCCCCTGTCGGTCGGTGCCGGACGCCGCCTGCACGCGAATGCCATCCCATTTCCATTCGGCGGTAAACGCTGCCGCCTCAAGGCCGGCGAGCGTGTCATCCTCAATCGGGTGGGCCAGCATGGCGGGCGCGAAGGGGGCTGGATCATCGTTCTCGGGCCGGTCCGACTTGCCCTCGGCCCAGGCGAACAGCCCCTGATAGGGTGGCTTGAGCCCGTGCCAGACCTCTTCAATCGCGTCCGGCTTCAGCGCGCCCAGGCCTGCCACCGCCGTCTTCGCAAGCCGTGCCGATACCCCGATGCGCAACCCACCAGTAATGAGCTTGAGAAGCGCCCAGCGCCCGGTCTCGTCAAGCGTGTCGAGCCAGCGCGCCAAGACGCCCGGCAGTTGCGCCTTGCCGGTGGTGGCCAGCGTCTCGACCACATCGGACAGGGACGGCGGGGGCTCGTTGACGCCGTGCTCGGCAGGCCAGATCAGCGCCACCGTTTCGGACATGTCGCCGACATGATCGTAGGAAAGCGCGAACAGCACCGGGTCCGTGCGCTCTTCGACGAGGCCGCGGATCAGCGCCGGCTTGGCGTTCTTGAAATCGAGCCCACCTGTGATCGCCGCTAGGGCGAGCCCGCGCTCGGGGTCCGGCGTACGGGCAAAGAAGTCGGTCAGCAGGCGCAGTTTGCCATTGCGCCGCGGCTCGTAGGCAAGCCGATCGAGCAGCTCTGCAAAGGCCCGCATGCTCATGCGGCGGCATCTTGGCTGGCGGCCTCGTCATCATCGCCATAGCCGATCATGTTCAGCGGCCGTGCGGCGATGCCCTGGGTGCCGCACCAATGCACCAGCGCGTCCTCCTGGCCGTGGGTCACCCACACGTCCGCCGCACCGGTCTCAACGATGGTGCGGCACAGATCGTCCCAATCGGCATGGTCGGACATGACGAGCGGCAGTTCGACGCCGCGCTGGCGGGCGCGAGCCCGCACCCGCATCCAGCCGGAGGCAAAGCAGGTCATCGTGTCGCCGAACTTCTGCGCCCAGCGGTCGGCCATCGAGCCAGGCGGACAGACGATGATCTGCCCCGCGACGTCCTTCGCCTTAAGGCCCGCAACGGGGCGCAAGTCGCCAAGGTCGACCCCTTGCGCCTGGTAGAAGGCGCACAGCTTCTCCATCGCGCCATGCAGATAGATCGGCGCGTCATAGCCCGCGGCGCGCACCTCGGCGATCACCCGCTGTGCTTTGCCCAGCGCGTAAGCGCCAACCAAGTGCGGACGGTCAGGAAACAACGACAGCGAGGCGACGAGCTTGGCGACCTCATCGGCGCCAGGCGGGTGCCGAAACACCGGCAGGCCGAACGTCGCTTCGGTGATGAACGTGTCGCACGGCACCACCTCAAAAGCCGTGACCGTGGGATCATCGTGGCGCTTATAATCGCCTGAGGCGACCAGCCGGTGGCCTTGATGCTCAACGCATATCTGCGCCGATCCGAGCACATGGCCCGCGGGGTGGAAACTCACTCGTGTGTCCCCGAGCGTGATCACCTCGCCAAGCTCCACGCTTTGGGAGGTTCCCGTAAAGCCCGCCCCGTAGCGGATGGCCATGATCTGAAGCGTTTCGGCTGTCGCCAGCACGGCGCCGTGGCCGGGCCGTGCATGGTCGGCATGGCCGTGGGTGATCAGCGCGCGCGGGACGGGCCGCACCGGGTCGATAAAGAAATCACCCGGCACGCAATAGAGCCCCTCGGGGCGCAGCGTCATGAACTGGTCCGCGCGCAGTGCCATCACCGCCTTATGTGGGCTGTGCACGCGCCCTGTCGAGCCGGCAGCCGTTCCCTGCTGCCAACTCGGCTCCGAACGGCGGCGGCGGGCCTACTCCGCGGGGCGCACAGAGGGCGTCTCTGCGCCGGGTTCCGGCGTGGCCATGGCCGCCTTTTCAAACGCGTTGAGGCGCTTGTAGACGCTGAGCAGTTCGACGATCGTGGTCCAGGAGTTGACGAGGTACTGGAACGAGTTCTCAACCCGGTTAAACGCCCGCATGATCTGCTGCATCGTGCCCAGCGTGATGGTGCCGGCGATGATGGTCGGACCGAGCGCGATGAACGGGATCAAGTTGCCGATCTGAAGGTAGAAGATCCGCACCACGTTGAAATACATGTAGTTGAAATAGAGCCGGAAATAGTTTTTGCGGACGTCGGTGAACAGCTCCTTGAGGCTCTGCGGCTGGGCGCGCTCGACAAAGTCCTCACCATAGACCAGCTCCTTGCGGTAGGCGGCCTCGACCTTCTGATTGTTGAACTCGAGGCCCGGCAGCTTGATGCCAACGGCTGCCAAGAGCACCGTGCCGAGGATCGACCAGACGATGGCGACAAACACGAGCCCTTGGCTGACTTCGCCAATGATCGGCAGTTCGGTGACCGCCGCCGACAGGCCCCACAGGAGCGGCAGGAAGGCGATCAAGGTCATCACCGAGTCGAGCAGCGCAACGCCCAAGCTTTCGGTGATCGACGCGAAGCGCATCGTGTCTTCCTGCACACGCTGCGAGGCGCCCTCGATCTTACGCACCCGCTTCCACATGCCGGTGTAATAGTCGTTCATCGCGGTGCGCCAGCGGAACACATAGTGGCTGACAAAGAAGCGGAACATCACCGCGACGAAGACATAGACCAGCGCGATCTGAAGAAAGGTCGCGATGCCGAGATAGTAATCTCGTCCGTCGATGGACCCGGGCGCTGAAAGGGCCTGCTGGATCAGATCATAGAAGGTGCCGAACCACTCGTTGATCATCACATCGAGCTGGACGAGGAACCAGTTGGTGAAGAAGATCACCGCCGACCCGCCAACGGACCACCACTGCCAGGGGTGGGGGGCGTACCACATCCAAAAGGCTACGAACGCCGCGATGGCCGTCAGCAAATACTGGTAAAACCAGAAGGTTTGCGGATCGGCCCAGGAGCGGGCCTCCTCGCCTGCCTCCCCTTCGCTGGGGACTTCGACGTCCGGCGCTACGCCGCTGTCGAGGCTGGCCTCGGCCACGCTCTCAACGCCCACAAGCGGGCCAAGCGACAGGAACTGCATGTTCTGCCCCGCCGCATACCAGAAGATCACCATGCCGATGGCGTAGGCCGCAAACGACAAGAAGAACAGTTTCGGCTTGGGGAAGAACGAATGGAACATGAGCTCAGCTCTCCGGGGGGAGGGGCGGTTGAAGGGGCGCGGTTAGCTTGGCGAGAACGCGCCGCGGCCGCTGGCGAGGGCGTGATCAAGATATTCGATGCGATCCTGCCCCCAGAACGGTTCACCAGCAAGGGTGTAGACGGGCGCACCCACGGCGCCCGCGGCAATCGCCGCTTCGGTGTTGCTGGCCCGCTCGGCCACCACCGCTTCGCTTTGCGCGATGGCGATAACAGCCGCGGCATCATGGCCGGCGGCAGTTAGAAGCTCCGCGACAGTGGCTTCATCGGCAATGTCACGGTCTTCAACCCAACAGGCCTGAAACGCGCGGAACATATAGTCCGATGGGTCGCCGCCACCGTCGGCGATGGCTTGCACGGCGCCATCGGCGAGCGCCGGGTTGGTCGGCCAGTGCTTGGGCTTCAAGGTCAGCGGCAGGTCACGAAAGTGCGCGATGCGCTGAAGTTCGATCAGCCTGTAGGCTTGGCGGGACGCGGGCCGCTGCGGCACGGGAACCGCTCCGGACGTCTTGAAGACATCGAACAGGTTGAAGGGGCGGTAGCGCACGGCGGCGCCATGTTTTCCGGCAACCGCGAGGAACGCTTTGTGCCCCAAATAGGAGAAGGGCGAGATGAGCGTGAAGAAATAGTCGATCGAGGGGAACGGAGCGGAGCTCGTGGGCAGAGGGTCGGTGGGCATGGGCAGGCAATCCGTTGCAAGATATGGTGCTTCATCTTGGCAACTAGAGCCTGCCCGGCGCCCCCGCAAGGCGCCTCGCCCGTTCGTGACCCTTCGTGAAAGGCCGGGTGCTTACGCACGCGCACCCGGGCCCAGTGGTCAACCAGCGATGGCGGGCTCGCCCTGCTGGTCCTTTTTATCCTGCTTGGCCTTGAGCATGCCGGTGACCACTTCGACCGTGCGCTCCAGCTCGGCAATGGCTTGCTCAATGTCTTGCTTTTGGGTCTCAAGAAGCTCGATCTGCTCAAGGAAGCGGTCACGCGCCACCTGAAGTTGGTTGGCCTGGCCGTCTTTGAGGTCATACAGGTCCAACATCTCGCCGATCTCCTGCAGCGAGAAGCCGACCTTCTTGCCCATGACGATCAGCTTCAGCCGCGCCCGATCGCGGCGCGAGTAAATCCGCTGCAAGCCCACACGCCGGGGCCGCAGCAGACCCTTGTCTTCGTAAAAGCGCAGCGTGCGCAGCGTCAGGTCGAACTCACTGGCCAACTCGCCGATGGCGTACTCAGTTTCGATGGTTCCGGTTTCTGCTGGCGGCATGGGATCGAGAGGTTTCATGACGTGTCCTGTCTTGGCTAGCGACGATGGGGGCCCGTGTCCAGACAGCCGTGAGACGCAACGGTCTCGTAGCAACGCATCCCAATACGGGTAGTACGTACGCATTACCACCTAAGGGTGTAGGTTATGGGGTGCACACGCCGTTACGTCAAGGCAGGCCGTTTGCGCAGCGTGACAAATGGGCCTCTGCCCCATCACGGCGCGTTTACAAGTCGGTTACGTTTACCCTGCGTTTACCATGTCTAGGCCACGGTGCCGCGAAGGTACGGTGCGGCATCGAGTCGTCCGTCGCTTCAACGCGAGTAAAAGGGGCAGGGATGGTCCAGCAGTCCCGACAGACCTGGCAGCAGACCGCTACGGACGCATCGCGCGGCGCGCAGGCCAGCGAGGGCGACGGCGACGCGACGGTTGGCGATTGGATGCGCAACGTGCTCGGTCAGCCTGCACAGGCGCCGCAACCGCCTGCCCAGCCCGCGTCACAACCTACCCCACCGCCCATGCCTGGCGCGGCAGCACCGCTGGCGCCAAGCAACGATTTGCAGTCGCGTCTCGCGGCGATCGCCAAGAACATTGAGCGGCTGGAGTCCAAAGTCACCGCGACGCCCGAAAGCGCCCCAGCGCCTTACGCTGAGCCGGCCCACCAGATGGCGACCGCCGCACCGCAGGCACCCAGCGCCCCGGCCGATCCGTTGGAAGCGCTGCGTCGCCGCAAGCGCGAACTGGAAGGGGGCGCACCGGCCGCCGATGCCTATGCGCAACCCGCCCAGGCACCTGTGGCAGCACAGCCTCAAGCCCAACCGCCTGTGTTTGCCGAGCCTGCGCCGCAAGCGCCCCAGCCCCAACCTCAGCCTGAGCCGGCTGCCCCACAGCCCGCTGCGGCAGCCCCTGAGCCGCTGACCGCGCATCTCGATGCGCAGTTCGAGCGCCTCACCCAGGCGCTCGATGATGTGCGGTCCTTGGCGCAGGAGAGCGCGCAGGCGCTGCCCGCGCTCGATGTCGTGCCCGCGCTGCAGCAGCAGATCGCCTCGCTCGAAGCCCGCCTCGCCGAGGCCCCCGCCCCGAGCGAGACCGGTTCCGACCTGGCAGCCCTGTCCGAGCAGGTCCGCGCGGTGCAGGACACCCTGTCGGCCATGCCCGCGCCCGACGCGATCCGCTCGCTTGAAGACGGCTACAAGCACATCCTTACCCGGCTCGATGGCCTCAAGGGCATCGGTACGGCGGATGAGAAGATCGACGCGCTTTACGGCGAGGTCACCGGCTTGCGCGAGGCGCTTGACGCGCTCAGCCAGTCGGGCAGCGCCAATGTGCTCGACGAGATGCGCTCGATGATCGGCAAGCTCGAGCAGGAAGGCCAGCCCGACCAGCCGCGCATCCTTGCCGCGCTCGAAGAAGTCTCGTCGATGGCGCGCGGCGTCAGCCCGGACGCACTCAATGAATCCATAGGCGCCGTGGTGGAGCGGATCGTCGCGCTTGAAGCGCGCATCGAGGCGCTGGCTTCGGGCTCACAGGCCGACGATCAAACCGCCCAGCGGCTCGACGCGATCCAAGATGAGATCGGCCGGCTTAACCGGTTCCACGATGAGATGGGCGGCCTTTCGGACGCGCTGGAGGCCATCCGCTCGGAGATGCGCGACGCGTCCCCGCCCGCCTTCGACCCGTCGATCTTCGACACGCGCTTCAGCGCGCTCGACCGCATTGAAGAGACCACCGGCGGCTATGCCGAGCAGATCGCGGCCCTGAGCGCGCGGCTCGATGCGCTTGACGGCAGCCTTGCCAACCAGTCCGACGTGGTGCGCCAGGTCGCGGCTCTGTCCCGGCAGGTGGATACGTTCACCAACACCATCCCCGTGCGCGAGATCGAGCAGGCGCTGCTCGATCTGACCGGCCGCGTCACCGCGCTTCAGGAAGCCGAGGGCAATGAGGGCCTCTCGCGCGCCGTGCGCCAGCTTGGCGAGCGCGTCGATGCCATCATGGCCGCCATGCCGCAAACAGATGCTCTGGTCGATGCGGTCGAAGCCCGTCTCAAGCCGCAGTTTGCGGCCCTCGATGACAAGGTCGACAGCCTCAACCGTGCCATCAGCGCCGACGATTCACCGCTGATCGAGCGTATCGCCTCGCGGGTCGAAATGCTGATCGCGGCCATGCCGCAGCCGCGCGCCGACGAGGCGCTGGCGAAGCTTGAAGAGCATCTGACCACGCTCAACGACCGGTTTGACGCCGTCGGTATTCTCTCGCGCGACGAAGTGCAAAGCCTCAGCGCTGAGCTTGCCCGCGTGCGCTCCAGCGTTGAACTGGGCTCGAACCGCGACCTTCAGCGCTCCATTGTCGATCAGGTGCGCCAGCTGGCCGACCGGTTCGACCATGCCCGCGCAACCGGCGACGCTTCGCTTCTGCCCGAGATCGAAACGCAGCTTGATGCCCTGTCCGACCGCGTGCAGCGCCTCGGCCTGTTTGGCGAGACGCCCGCCGCGCTCGCGAGCCCAGCCGCCGCCGCGCCGTCAACCGACGCCCTGTCCGACAAGCTTGCCGAAACCATCGAAGCGGGCCTGAGCAAGGTCCGCACCCATGTCGAGGCCAATGTCCGCGAAAGCGCGACCGCCGGCTTCGCGCCCGGTGTCTCTCAGCTGCAAGATGAGCTTTCGGGCCTGCGCCGGGCGGCGCAGGAGCAGGACCAGCGCCTCCATGACACGCTTGGCATGGTGCACACGGCGCTCGAAAAGGTTGTCGACCGGATCGAGAACCTCGAAAGCGATGACAAGGCTGCCCTCAGCCTGGCCAAACAGGCCAAGGAGCCGGCGCCCCAGCCCACTCTGGTCGCCGCCAATGACGCGCCTGCCGATGCGAAGCCCGAAGCCGAGTCTGACGACCCGCTGACCGCTTTGGTCGGCTCGCTCGCGGAGACTGACAAAGAAGAGGCCGCCGCAGATGGCGGCGCCCAGGACGCGAACGCGCAGCCCAATGGCGCCCAAGATCTGCTGCGCCAACTGTCGGGCGCGATGGAGCCCGCCGCTGACGAGGCGGACGCAGAGGCTGAAGAGGAGGCCGACGGCGAAAACGGCAGATTGTCCCTCGCCGAACGCCGCGCCGCGCGGTCCAAGCGCCGTTCCAGCGCCGCCATGAGCGACGAAGCCGGTGCCCAGCGTGCCAGCTTCATCGCCGCCGCACGACGGGCTGCCCAGCAGGCCGCGCTCCAGGCCGCATCGGGCGCCCAGCCCGGCAGCGTGGAAGCCAATGATGCCGTCGCGCGGCTCAATGCTATTGAAGGCAAAGACAAGCCCGACGGGGTCGCCCCCGGCGATGTCGAGCCCGGCCTGACAGTCGATGGCCGCGACCCGTTCGAAGCCGCCGACCCAGACCGTGCAGCCCGCGCCGCGTCTGGTGAGCCGCCGGAGCGGATGAGCGATGATCTGTCAAATGTCGACATCACGCCGACAAGGACCGCGAAAAAGAAGAGCAAAGAGGACGGCGACAAGAAGAGCCGCCCAGCCTTTGCCCTGTCGCGTATCTCTGTGTTTGCGATTGCTCTGTTGCTGTTCGGCGCGGTTTTGCT
>JAHCMG010000293.1 GCA_019192585.1 Devosiaceae bacterium MH13 | reverse complement strand
GAAAAAAGTAGCGGCGTGTTTTTGGGGCCCCGAAGCTGGCATCCGAGGCTCTGGCTTCGAACGTCTCAGGTCGACCCGCTCAGAAGGCTGACGTTGCCACCAGCGGCCGTGGTGTCGACGCTCAGGTGACGCTCCAACTGGGCATGCGCCCGGTCCGGCAGATCGCAGATGAGCGGCACGATGGGGCCGTCTCGGTCGGCCAGCGCGACGGCATAGCAGCGATCTTCAAGGCGTTTGGTCTCATGGGCATCGCCCCACCAGAGGGCGCCGCCAAGGGGGCTAAGCGTGGTCAAAGCATCAGCGGGCAGGGCGCCATCCACAGCCACGGCCACCCCTCCGAGCTTGGTGATGGCGTCCACCTGCTGGGCAGCGGCAGAGGGCCCGGGCCCAAGGCAGAGAACCGGCGCACGCGCCTGCATCGAAAACGCATTCAGCTCGCCCGTCGGGCCTGGAAGCTCCACCGAGCGCGTCGGTCGGACCGTTTCAGCGGCAGCGCGCAGGGCTGCCTCGACGGCAGAAACGTCTGCGGTCGTCTCCCATCGTTCGCTGACGGCTGGCGCGGCGCGGCGCGTGAAGCGTTGGACATAATTGGGCCCGCCCGCCTTCGGGCCGGTGCCAGAGAGGCCGTGCCCGCCAAAGGGTTGAGAGCCGACGATCGCGCCGATCTGGTTTCGGTTGATGTAGACATTGCCAACGTCAACACTTTCGGCCACCGCCTGTACCCTGTCATCGATGCGGCTGTGCATGCCGAAAGTGAGGCCATAGCCCGTCGCGTTAATGGCGCTGATCACCTTGCTCAGATCGCGCGCCGCATAGGTGGCGATATGAAGACCGGGGCCAAAGACTTCGCGTTCCAGGTCCTCGATGCCACCGATCTCGATCAGCGCCGGCCCCACGAAATTCCCGCCCTTGGGAGCAGCCAGCGCGTGGAGAAGCCGCCCCTCTTGCCTCGCGGCGTCGATATAGTCGGCGATGGAGGCCTGCGCCTCCGCCGTGATCACAGGTCCGCAATCGGTTGCCAGGTGCCAAGGGTCACCAAGCGCCAGCTCATCCATCGCGCCCATGAGCATGGTCTTGATCGTATCGGCGATATCCTCCTGCACGTAGAGGCAGCGCAGCGCCGAGCATCGCTGCCCGGCGGACTGAAAGGCGGAGCTGACGATATCGCGCACCGCCTGCTCCGGGAGCGCTGTGGAATCCACGATCATCGCGTTCAAACCGCCGGTCTCGGCGATAAGCGGCGTCCCAGGGGCGCAGTGCTTGGCCATGGCGGTCTCGACGCGTTGGGCGGTCGCGGTTGAACCGGTAAAGGCGACGCCCGCAACCCGTGGGTCAGACGTTAGGGCGGCGCCGACCGTTGCCCCGTGCCCGTGCAGCAGTTGCAAAGCGCCGCGCGGCACGCCGGCCTGATGCAGCAACCGAACGCTCAAGGCGGCAATCGCCGGCGTCGTTTCGGCAGGTTTGGCCAGAACGGCGTTGCCGGCGGCCAGCGCCGCCGCGATTTGCCCGGTGAAAATGGCCAGCGGAAAGTTCCACGGGCTGATGCAGCTGATGATGCCGCGCGCCGGTGCATCCAACTCCTCGGCGCGTGCTGCATAGTAGCGCAGGAAATCGACGGCTTCGCGCAACTCGCCAACGCAGTCGAGAAGGGTCTTCCCGGCTTCGCAGGCGAGTAGTGAGAAGATCTCGCCATAGGCGTCTTCAAACAGATCAGCCGCGCTGTTCAGGATCGTGGCGCGCTCACGGGCCGATGCGGCCCAAGGCTCGGCGTGGTCGAGCGCCGACGCCACGTCAGCAATGCTGGCGAGCCTTACCGTTCCAAGCCGTGAACCGTCGGCAGGATTGGTGATGGCGTCCGTCTCTTTACCCGTTGGCGGCTTGACCAGGATGGGCTCAACCTCAAGCCCAACTGGCCTGCGCCGCTGCTCGACAATCTCGGCAAGCTGGGTCACGTCCGATAGGTCAAAGCCAAGCGCATTGCGGCGGTCCGGCGCGAAGAGGTCGGGCCCATCAACAACCGTCGGTTCCGTCGACGATTGGGGTTTGGCGAGCGCCTCGAACGGGCAGGCCGCGACCTGCTCCGGCGGCACGCTTTCATCGACGATCTGATTGACGAACGAGGAGTTGGCGCCGTTCTCCAGAAGGCGGCGCACCAGATAGGCGAGCAGATCGCGGTGCGCGCCGACGGGGGCGTAGATCCGGCAGCGGGTCTTGGCATCGTCTTTCACCAGCGTGTGCAGCGTCTCGCCCATGCCGTGCAGGCGTTGGAACTCATAGGCGTCGGTGCTGAGCCCCTCCGCCATGTGCAACACCCCCGCCATGGTGTGCGCATTGTGCGTGGCAAACTGCGGGTAGAGCCGGTCCGTGAGGCCCAGCAAGCGGCGCGCATGGGCAAGATAGCTCACATCCGTCGCCACCTTGCGCGTGAAGACCGGGCTGCCGGCTAGCCCCTGAACCTGCGCGTGCTTGATCTCCGTGTCCCAATAGGCGCCCTTCACCAGCCGCACCATAAGCCGCCGATTGTGCCGCTCTGCCATGGCGTCGAGGCCGGTGATGAGGTCGCCGGCGCGCTTGCTGTAGGCCTGCACGACCACACCGAAGCCATCCCAACTGGCCAGTCTTTGATCCTTGAGCACGGCCTCAATGAGTGTGAGAGACAGGCAGAGCCTGTCGGCCTCTTCCGCGTCGATGTTGAAGCCCATGTTCGCCGCCGCGGCCTTCGCCGCCAGGTCAGCGAGCACGGGAACCAACTCGTCCAAAAGCCGCTCCGTCTGGGCAACCTCATACCGCGGGTGCAGGGCCGACAGTTTCACCGAAATGCCGGGGTTGGCAGCCACGCTGTCATGGGTGCAGGCGTTGGCAATTGCATCGATTGCGCGTGCATAATTGTCAGCGTAGCGCTGCGCATCCTGTGCGGTCAGCGCGCCTTCGCCCAACATGTCGTAGGAGTAGGTGAAGCCCTTGGCCTCCTGCTTGGCAGCGCGCTCCATGGCGGCGTCGATCGTCTGACCGAGGACGAACTGGCGGCCCATCTCGCGCATGGCGACGCCCGTCGCGGTGCGGATAACCGGCTCGCCAAGTTTGCGCACGAGGGTACGCAACGTGCCCGCGATGCCGTCTTCGGGTTCATCGAGGACCTTGCCGGTCAGCATCAGGCCCCAAGTCGAGGCATTGACCAGTGGGGAACTGGCCTGCCCCAGATGGTGCGACCAGTCGGAGGCGGCGATCTTGTCTTCAATGAGCGCGTCGATGGTCGGTTGGTCCGGCACGCGCAATAACGCCTCGGCCAGACACATCAGCGCCACGCCCTCATCGGTGGAGAGGCCGTATTCGGCCAGGAACGCTTCCATAAGGCCGGGCTGCGCCGAGCCGCGGATACGCGTGACGAGCTCCGCGGCACGGCGGCTGATCGTGTCGCGTGCTTCGGGGCTAAGATTGGCCGTCGCAACGAGATCGGCCAGCAAGCTGGCCTCATCGCGGCGTTTGTTGCGGTCCCATTTCGGATCGATGCCCAGCATAGCCAGCTCCCTTCTCGCCTAAGCTAGCAAAAGTGCGATATCCGTTTGGCCCAATCATGCGTGATTTTTAGGTCATTTGACCAAGTAGAACCCATCGAGTAGGCGATACGTATGTCAGGCGAAGTTACCTTAGATCAAATAGATCGCGCGATCTTGCAGGTTATGGCCTGCGACGCCCGCATATCCATCACCGAGCTTGGCCAACGCGTCGGCCTGTCCAAGACCCCGGTGGCGGCGCGGCTGAAACGGCTAGAGCAGGCCGGCGTTATCACCGGCTACCGCGCTGATCTGTCGGCCCAGAAGCTGGGCCTCGATCATATCGCCTTCGTTCAAGTGAGCCTGTCCGACACGCGTGAGCTTGCGCTGCGCGCCTTCAACGAAGGCATTCGCACCGTCGCCGAGGTTGAAGAGTGCCACATGATCGCGGGCAATTTCGACTACCTCGTCAAAGTGCGCACCGGTGACATCAAAGCCTATCGACGTGTGCTCAGCGAGCAGATTTCGCAACTTCCCTACGTCGCTTCGACATCGACCTATGTGGCGATGGAGACCGTCCGCGAGCGCGACAGTTTCGTCTGATCATCTGCCGGTTTGCCATCGGGACGCGCGCCATCGGGACTTTCCGCGCCTGACCCTTCTTTGTAGGGTCGCGCCGTTGAGGGCTGAAGGGGTCGGGGCCTATGCGGCGGAAGCTCATTCTGGATACCGATGGCGGCGTGGACGATGCGCAAGCCCTGCTGATGCTCATCGCCGCCGGTCGGAGCCCTGATCTCATCACCACCGTGTTCGGAAACGTCGCGCTTGAGGCGGCCACGCGCAACATTTTGGCCGTTCTCGCCGTGTCCGGGCATGCGGACGTGCCGGTCTACATGGGCGCCGACCGTCCTTTGGATCAGCCCCCGATCAACGCCGCCAATATCCATGGGGAAGACGGCTTGGGCGGCGCACCGCGCCCTGCGTCCGTGCCGGATCCGGCGGGGGCGAACGGCGTCGATGTCCTGGTGAGCCTCTTGCAAGACGCGGCGCAGAGCGGCGAGAAGGTCGACCTTCTGATGATCGGACCGCTCACCAATCTCGCGCTGGCACTGCGCGCTACGCCGGACTGTGTCGCCGGTATCGGCAGGCTTGTCCTGATGGGTGGCACGATCAATGGCCGAGGGAACATAACACCAGCCGCAGAGTTCAACATCTTTGCCGACCCCGAGGCGGCGGCAGCGGCGTTCCGCGCCGGGATCGAGATCATCGTCGTCCCGTGGGAGACGTGCGCGGCCCACCGCATCACGGGCGCTGAGGTTGACGCGCTGTTCGACGGCTTGCCCGACACCGAGACGGTGCGGTTTTCGCACGCTCTGGTGAGCCATGCGCGTCGCGTCACCGTGAGCTTTGGGGGTTCGGATCACTTCCGCTTTGTTGACCCCTTGGCCGCAGCAATCGTGATCGAACCTGAGATCATCACCCGTTCACTGAAAGCGTCGGTAGACGTCGCCCTTGCCCCAGGGTTGACCCGGGGCATGACCGTCGTGGATCCGTCGGGGCGGCTCGGAACGCCAGAGGTGACGCTGGTTGAAGAGGTCGATTTGGACCGGTTGGCGGCGCTGTACAGCGCATCCCTTGCACCGCGAAAGGCTGACGCATGACCCCATCAGATCAGCCTGTCGATCAGCTGATCACGGCGGCGGACGAGGTCAAAATCCGCCAGCGCCTCGTGCGGGTGGCGCTCGGCCATGAGCCCGCCGACACCAAGCTTCGGGTTGACAAGCTTCTGGACGTCCATTCACGGATGTGGCTGAGCGATCAGGAGATCATCATCGCTGGCCGCCGGATTGCCTATATCGGGCCTGCAGGAAGCTATCCCGGCACGGTGGCGCGAACCGTTGATGAACCCGACCTCATGGCCGTGCCCGGCTTTGGCGAAGTGCACAAACACATCGAATCCTCGCACGTCACGCCAGAATGGGAGGCGGCGCTCGTGCTCCCGCACGGCAACACTTGGACGTGCGAAGCAAGCCACGAGTTCTCAAACGTCGACGGGCCGAACAACCTTGCCTTCTGGCTTGCCGCACGGCTGGCGGGCAGCCCGCAAAAGATCTTTCCGCTGCCGGGCTCAGCCGTGCCGCCGACAGCCTATGAATGGGGCGGCGGGCACTTCGGCTATGACGAACAGCTTGGGTTCATGGCCGAGTCCCTGATGGTCGCCGGGCTCGATGAAGTGATGGACTGGCCCGCCGTCTGGAACCCCGACAACCCGTCCTACGACCGGCTGTGGGGCATGATTGAGGCCACGTTCGAAAAGCGCGGCGTTGTCGAAGGGCATGCGGCGGGGATCCGCGATTTGCCGGCCATCAGCGCCTTTGCTGCCGCCGGGCTGGCCTCCGATCACGAGGCGTGGACGACGGACGAGGTGCTCGACAAGCTGCGGCGCGGCCTGTTCATGGAACTGCGCCCGCATTCATTGACGGATATCGTTGCGGGGTTGTTGAAGGCAGGTCTTCGGGATTGGAGCCAGTTTGCGCTGACAACCGACGATCGCTCTTGCTCTGAGACCCTGAAAATCGGAGCAACCGACCACAATGTGCGCCTGGCGATCGCAGCGGGACTGGAGCCCGAGATCGCTATCCAGATGGTGACGATCAATCCAGCCCGACACATGCGGCTGACGCCTTGGGTCGGCGCCATCGCGCCAGGGCGCTTCGCCGATGTCGTACTGCTCGATGATCTGGAGAACGTCTCCATCTCGAAGGTCTGGGCCGATGGTGCCGTGGTCGCGGACGCTGGCACCTATCTGCCGGACGTGCCCAAGATCGACTGGCCGGATTGGGCGACGCAATCCATCAACATCGGGCGCGATCTGACCGCGGCAGACTTTGCCATTCCAGCCGAACCTGGGCGCGAAACGATGACCGCGGCGCTGCTGCGGCCTTTCCATTGGGATGACGATTTCATCGAGATGAAGCTGCCGGTGAAGGATGGCCACGTGCAGCGGGATGCGGATCGCAACGTCACCAAGTTCGCCATCGTTGACCGGTTCTCTGGCAAGGGCAAAACCGCCGCCATGTTCTGGCTCGGGACGGGGCCTAAGACGCCGGACACGGCTCTTGCCAGCTCACTTGGGCACGACAAGCACAATATCTGGGTCGTCGGCTCCTCCGACGCCGCGATGGCGCAAGCGGTCAACGCGCTGCGCGATATTCAAGGCGGGTGGGCGCTGGTACGCGAAGGGCAGTTAGTGGCAACCGTCCGCTATGAGGTGGGCGGGCTAATGACCTGCCGCCCGCCACGCGAACTGGATGCCGAGATGCAGGCGCTATATGCCGAAGGCGAGAAGGTTGAGTGGATGTACGAGCCAACCTTCAGCCCACGTTGGTTCCCCGGCTTCCCGGAACGCCTGGCGTTCGCGACCCTAACCTGCGCCCCGTGGCGTTGGGTGCTTGTTGCACCTTCAGCGCGCGCAGCGAACGGGTTTGTGAACGTCGCGACAGGTGAAACACACCCAGTCGTCTGGTGAGCGCCAAAAAGGGCCGGCCCCTTTTGACGTTCAGGTGGCCGGTGACCTTGCATCGAGCCGAGGTTCTTCCTAGGCTTGATGCCTAATTGGTGTGCTTGCCCGCTTTGGGTGCAATGCACGAGAGCAAACAGGGATGATCATGAAAAATCGACTGACTTTGAGCCTAGCAACCCTGTCGGCCGCTGCGCTGATGGCTGCCTCGCCCGCAATGGCGCAGTCGGGGACGTTTACCGTCTCGTGGTGGGGCTTCAACGGCGACAATCTGCAAGAGATCATCATCAATCCCTTCCAGGAGATGTGCGACTGCGAGGTCATCTTCGAGACGGGGAACAACTCTGATCGCCTTAGCCGTTTGCAATCGCGTGGCGGTGATGGCGTCGACGTGATCTACCTGACCGACCGCTTCTCGCAGCTTGGCATCGAACTCGGCCTGTTCCAACCGGTGGACCGCTCGCTGGTGCCCAACATCGAAGAGATCTACGACCTGGCTCAGGCCCCCCAGGGTGAGTACGGCCCGGCCTACACCATCGGGCGCGTCGGCATCGTCTACAACTCAGCTGAGATCTCTGAGCCCATCTCCTCTTGGGGCGATCTGTGGCGCGAGGATCTGGCCTCTCAGATTTCGCTGCCTGGCATCACCACCACGGCTGGGCCGATGGTTGTCTTGCAAGCCGCTGAACGCGCCGGCGTCGACGCTTACGCGGACACGGACGCCGCCTTCGGCGAAGTCGCCGGGTTGGTGCCGAACGTTGTGACCAACTACAACACCGGCTCTGAGATGATTAACCTGTTCTCGACGGGCGAAATCACCGTGTCGATGGCGCAGGACTTTGCGCTCGGCCGGCTCCAGGCCGCCGTGCCGACCGCCGTCTGGGCCGACCTGGACGATGGCGCGATCGCGACGCTCAACACGATCAACATCCCGACCGGGTCGGAGAATGTCGAACTCGCCCACCAGTTCATCAACTTCGTTCTGTCGGCGGAGATCCAGCAAGAGCTGGCCGAGCGGGGCGTCGATGCGCCCGTCAACAATGGCGTGGAGCTGACCGAAGAGCAGGCGGCCCCCTGGACCTATGGCGACGACATGATCTCCGGGTTGCAGCGCGTCGACTACACGCCGATGAACGCGGCGCTCGACGATTGGATCAACCGCTGGAATGAAACGTTCGGCATGTAAGCGGGCAAACAAACGACATCGCCCTGAGGCAGATAGCTGCCTCGGGGCTTCTAACGACTTTCACCGGACACGCTGATATGAAACGTTTTGCAGGCTGGATGCTCTCGTCACCTGCGACTTTGGCCGTGTCCCTGTTCCTGATCATCCCAGTCGCCGCGACGATCAGCGCCACCTTCACGTCGTCCGATGGGGTCTTTGCCCCCTATACCGACTTCTTCTCGTCCGGGTTTCAGCGCACGGTGTTGTGGCGGACGTTTGAGGTCGCGGCCTATACGACGATCATCTCCTTGGTCGTCGGGCTGCTGACGGCCTATGTCGTCTCGCGCTGCCCGCATTGGGTGAAATCGATCCTCATCATCCTCGCGGTCTTTCCGCTGCTCACGGGCGTGGTGGTCCGCTCCTTTGCCTGGCTGATCATTCTGGGCCGCAACGGCATCCTGAACAATTCGCTGGAATGGCTTGGCCTGATCGAGCGGCCCTTGGCGCTGCTCTACACGCAAACATCGGTCGTCGTGGCGATGATCTACATCTTCGTGCCGCTGATGATTTTGGTCCTTGTGGGCGTCCTTGAAAACATTCCCGAAGACCTGCTCGATGCCGCCTCGTCGCTTGGCGCATCCCCCACGCGAACCTTTGTCCAAGTCGTGTTGCCTCTTGCCGTTCCCGGCTTGATCGTCGGCGCCGTTCTGGTGTTCACGGCAAGTTTCACCTCTTACGCCACGCCGCACCTGTTGGGCGGGACGAGGCAAATGATGATGGGCACCTTCCTGCACCAACGCGCCATGGTGACGTTTGATTGGGTCAGCGCCTCCACGGTGGCAGCGATCATGGTGGCGGTGATCGTGACCACGGTCCTCGTCATGACGCGCATCGCCAGGCGCCTGAACCCGATGGCGACCTGATATGACAACGCGCCTTCACCCTCTGCTGATCGTGCTGACCGCGCTGGTCTACGTTTTCCTGCTTGGACCGCTGATCATCATCTTCGGTGCATCGGTCTCGGACACCACGTTTCTCGCCTTCCCGCCGCAGGGTCTGACCTTGCACTGGTTCGAGAACATCTGGGAGATCAGCGCCTTCCGCCGCACGATTGTCACATCGTTTCAGGTCGCCCTTCTGGGCACGGCCTTTGCGCTTCTGATCGGCATCCCCGCCGCCTATGCGCTGAACCGCCATCGCATTCAGCTGCCCGCCTGGCTCTCAACCCTGTTTGTCCTGCCCATTTTGGTGCCCGAAATCGTGATCGGCTTCTCGCTTCTGCGCTCGGTCAATGTGGGGCTGGACGTGCCGGTGTTCACGACGCTTCTGATAGGCCACACCCTCCTGGTGACGCCCTATGCGATCCGGGTGATCTCCGCGTCGCTCGCCTCGTTCGACTTTTCCATCGAGGAAGCCGCGATCTCGTTGGGCTCGCATCCGGTGAAAACCTTCTTCACCATCGTCCTGCCCAATGTGCGATCCGGCGTGGTCGCGGCCTTCATCCTCGCGTTCATCACCTCGATCAACGACGTGTCGGTATCGCTGTTCCTGACCGGCCCTGGGATCTCGACGCTACCCATCCAGATCCTTGCCCATGTGGAGCAGTTCTTTGATCCGACCATCGCGTCGGTCTCGGTCCTGCTGATGGTGCTGACCATCATCGTGATGATCATCGTCGAGCGGACGCTCGGCCTGACGGTCATCGCCAAATAACGAAGGCGCCCGCGCGTGACACTGCCCCTATCCCTCGACAGCGTGACGGCCCATTACGGCAAGGTCAAAGTGCTTGAAGACCTGTCGATCCACGTCGGTGCTGGCGAGCTGGTGTCGCTTCTGGGCGCCTCGGGCTGCGGCAAAACCACGACGCTGCGGCTGGTCGCGGGGTTCCTTCAGCCAACGTCAGGGACCATTCGGCTCGGAGACAAGGACCTTACCCGGCTGCCGGCCCATGGCCGTGACATCGGCCTGGTGTTCCAGAACTACGCGCTCTTTCCGCATCTCTCCGTCCAACAGAATGTCGGCTTCGGTTTGAAGCAGCGCAATCTGCCGAGCGCCGAGCAGGACAGGCGCGCCTTGCAGATGCTGGAGCGGGTCGGACTCGCGCACCTGGCACAGCGGCTCCCCGCAGAGCTGTCGGGCGGCCAGAAACAGCGCGTCGCGCTCGCGCGGGCGCTCGTGATCGAACCGCCGCTTTTGATGTTCGACGAGCCGCTCTCGAACCTCGACGCCAAGCTGCGCGTCGATATGCGTGTCGAGATCCGCGAACTGCAACGCGCCAACGGCACCACCGCGCTTTACGTGACCCACGACCAGGAAGAGGCGTTCTCGATCTCCGACCGCGTCGCGATCATGAACGAAGGGCGCATCATGCAGCTCGATACGCCCGAAACGCTCTATCAACGCCCGGCCAACAGCTTTGTCGCCCGTTTTGTGGGGTTCGAAAACCTGATCCCCTTGACCGTGCGCGACCGGTCCGGTGACGTGGTTCGGGCCGAGGCCAAAGGCGGCGCCATGCTCACCCTGTCGCAACAGCGCCTGGGCGCCATTCCTGACGGTTTCGTTCTGGCAACCCGGCCCGATGGGCTCATCGTCAGCGACGATCCGACCGCCGAGGGCCTGCCCGCAACGCTCGGCCTGCGGACCTATCTTGGCCGCGCCTACCAGTACCGGTGTGAGACCGGAACGGGCCATCTGGTGGCCAACGGATCGCTTGCCACGCCCTTTAAGCCGGCGACCCAGGTCACGCTGACGCCGAACCCCGATCAATGCGCGATCCTCGCGGTCGAATGAAGCAGCTGCTCACCAACGCTTGGTTGATCACCGTCGATCATGAGATGGCCGAGCATCGAGGCGGCTGGCTCCTCGTGGAGGATGGCAAGATAGCCGGGCTTGGCGGCGACACGCCTCCAGACGTGCCGGATGCTGAGATCCGCGACATGGGCGCCGATATCGTCATGCCCGGCATGATCAACACCCATTGCCACATGGCGATGTCGCTGTTTCGCGGGCTCGGCGAAGACGTCGATGACCGGCTGTTCCGCTACATGCTGCCGCTGGAGCGCACCTTCGTCTCGCCCGAGATGGTGCGCACCGGCTCGGCCCTCTCGGCCCTGGAGATGATCATGGGCGGCGTCACCACGGTGGCCGACATGTATTACCACGAGACCGTCGTGGCCGATGTGATCATCGCGTCGGGCATGCGCGGGGTGGTTGGGCAGACGCTGGCGGACTTCGACCCGCCCGATCACCGGGATTTCGATGAGGGCTTCGCGCTCTGCGATGCGTTGGTGGACCATTGCGCCGGGCATCCTCGCGTGACGGCCTCCATCGCGCCCCATGCGCCCTATTCCACCGGCCTGAAGGTGATGGAGCGCGCGGCCGACTGGCATGACGCCAATCCGCAGACCTGCATTCAAATCCATCTGGCCGAGACAAAGGCCGAGGTGGTCTGGGCGCGCGACACGCACGCCATGTCCACCACTGCCGTGACCGAGATGGCGGGGCTGCTGAAGCCCGGGACCATCGCCGCGCACTGCCTGCTGGTGGACGATGCCGACATCGACATCCTGGCGCGCACCGGCACCCGCGTTGCCCACAATGCGCGCTCGAATGGCAAGGCCGGGCGCGGCATGGCGCGGGTGGAGGATATGCGCGCCGCCGGCATTCCGGTGGGCCTTGCCACCGACGGCCCGATGAGCGGCAACACGCTGGACCTGTTCGCGCAATTTGGCGTCGCGTCGATCTTCGCCAAGGTTCTGGCCGGGTCGCGCAAGCCGCTGCCAACGCGGGAGGTTGTCCGCATGGCAACCATCGAGGGTGCGCGCGTTCTCGGGCTCGATGCCGACGTCGGCTCGCTGGAGGTCGGCAAGTCGGCCGACCTGATCCGCATCGATCTGTCGGCGCCCCGGCTGCAGCCTGTTTATGACCCCTATTCCGTGCTCGTCTTCGCCGCGATGCCGACGGACGTGCGCGACGTCATGGTCGATGGTGACTGGCTCATGCGCGACCGCGCGGTCGAAACGCTTGAGCCCGCCAAGGTGCTGGCTGACGCGGGCCAGATCGCGGGCCAGTTCCGCGCCGAGATCGCTGAGATCGACGCTGGCCTAGCCCAGCACATACCATGAGATCGGAAACGGGCAGTCAGCGGGGGCGCGAAACGGCTTGAGCGTTCTGATCGACACAGACCCCGGCCTCGACGATGCCGTCGCCATCCTCTACGCCTTGGCCGAGTCCGCGCTTTCGGTAGAAGGGGTAACGGCGGTCGCCGGCAATATCGGCATCGCCACGACCACCCGAAATGTCGGTAGCTTGCTGGCCGCAATGGGGCGCAGTGATGTGCCCTATGCCTCGGGCGCGTCCGGCCCGCTTGGCGGCCCATCGATCCATGAGGAGGCCATCCATGGCGCTGATGGTCTTGGAGGGGTGGCGTTGCCCGCGCCGGTCCACGCCCCCGTCAGCCAGTCCGGCGCGGATTTTCTCGCAGACCATCTGCGGACGATGCCGGCCGACACGCTGACGATCCTCGCCCTCGGCCCGCTGACAAATCTGGCTCTGCTCGCCCAAGACGCACCGGACGCCTATGCCCGGGCAGCGCGCGTCATCGCGATGGGCGGCGCGATAGACGAGCCGGGCAACGCTGGACCCCACGCAGAGTTCAACGTGGCCGCCGACCCGTTGGCGGCAAAGGCCGTGTTTGAGGCGCCCGTGCCGGTGACGCTGATCCCCTTGGACGTGACCCGCAAGCTGCGCGCCACGAAGGACGATCTCGGCCGGCTCACAGCACAAGACACGCCGGCCGCGTACCTAGCGGCGAACATAGTCGGCGCTTACTTCGCCCAGAACACTGACCGGGCGTCTCGCCCTCTGCACGACCCCTGCGTGATGCTGATGGCCCTTGCGCCGCACCTGTTTACGACGTGCCCCATGCAACTCACCGTCGATTGTGAGACCCATCGCGGGCGGCTGATCCCGTCGCCGGATGGGGCAACGGTCGAGGTTGCGACCACCATCGACGCACAGGAGGCACTCCAGATGCTTTGGGATGGGCTGGGCTTCCGCTAAGGCGCCAAGTCCATTTCAACCAATCGGCTCCAGAAGGCGATACCGGGCAGGATCGCATCGTCGCAAAAATCGTAAGCCGTGTTGTGGTGCAGCGCGCCATCCTTGGCTGGGCCATTGCCCAGCCAGACATAGCAGCCGGGCACATCTTGCGCGAAGAACGCGAAATCATCGCCCGCCGTTGAGGGCGGAAACGCTGTGCGGACACGGCCTTCCCCAAGTGCTGACCGCGCGGCGGCGAGCGCCCGTGCCGTCGTGTCGGCGTCGTTGATCACCGGCGGGATACGGCGGATAAACGCATAGTCTGTCTTCACCCCAAACGTCTGCGCGATGCCGTGGGCGATGTCGCCAATCTCGGCCTCAAGCTGATCGCGGACGGCTGCTGAGTATGCCCGCGCGGTGCCGGCGACCCGTGCGGTATCTGGGATCACGTTGAG
>JAHCMG010000292.1 GCA_019192585.1 Devosiaceae bacterium MH13 | reverse complement strand
GCCTCGGTCTTCCGCCGCGCGCGACATTGCCAAGGCGGAAGAGCGCGTCATCACCAAGTGAGACGGAGACGACGGGCGCCGATAGATTCTGCTCGTCGCGGTCCTGATGCAGGCCCATCTTCGCGTCCGCCTCGTACCAGTTGATCAAGCACGCTTCCGGCGCCGGTGCGTCGGGCGCAACCGCCTGCCACAGCGCCAACAGGCTGGAGGGTATCGGCGGCCATGGCGCCCCCGTCACCGGGTGCTCGCGCTGGTAACGATAGCCCCCTTGATCGGCCACCCAACCCAAGGCGCCGCAGTTGGACATGCGCACCGAGAGCGGCTTGCCCGTGCGCGGCATGACCGGCTGAAACAGCGGCGCTTGGCGCAAAACCGTCCGGATGTCCTCGACCAAGGCCTCCTGGCCCGGCGGGTCAAAAACGGATGGGTACAACAAGCAGCCCCCTTGGTTGGTTGTGACGGATGAGGGCAGGGAGACGCGAACAGTCACGGGCTTTTGGTGCGGATTTTTGAACAGTGCGTTTGACGCAAAGGGGCCTCCCCAACATGCGCCAAAAGACTATGTGTAGCGCCATTCCAAATTACCAACCCGTGTCGCCCACCCGCTTTTGTCTTTTTCGGAGTTTCACCATGTCCCGCACCCCCCGCCTTCTGGCCGCCCTTGTTGCCGCCACCGCGCTGTCGGCCCCCGCCCTGTCGGTTGCCAACGCCGCTGACCTGTCGATCCCCTCGGGCACCTACGCGTCCGACCCGACCCACACCTCGCTGTTCTGGTCGGTGAACCATTTGGGCCTGTCGAACTACAAAGCCCGCTTCAACACCGTCTCGGCCATGGTCGAGCTGAACGCAGAAGATGTCACGCAGTCGACCATGACGGCGACCATCGAAATGGCGTCGGTCGATACCGACTATCCGTTCCCTGAGAACACCGATTTCAACGCTGAACTGGTGAGCGGTGATTGGCTCAACGCTTCCGATCATCCGCAGGCCACCTTCACATCGACCGAGATCGTCAAAACCGGCGACACAACCGCCACAATTTCGGGCGATCTGAGTTTCCGTGGCGTGACGTTGCCTATCAAGCTCGACGCTGAACTCGTCGGCGCTGTGGAAGACCATCCGTTCGTAGACGGCGCCGCCTTCGGCATTCAGGCCGTTGGCATGATCGACCGCACCGAGTTTGGTTTCGGCACGTTTGCGCCTATGATCGGCACCGCCGTGTCGATCGAGATCAACGCCGAGTTCATCGAGCAGTAAGCGCCGCTTTTCGGAAGGAATGCACCCATGGCCAGCACCATTTCTGCAGGCGCCTCCGAGCGCAGCGAGGCTGGCCAACGCTACAGCGCGGTGGCGATCATCCTGCATTGGGTGATCGCCGCCGCGATCCTTTTTCAGATGGTCGGCGGCAAATGGATGGTGTCGCGCGGCGACAGCGCCGACCAGACGGTTTTCGCGGTCTTTCAGATCCACAAAACCGTCGGCCTGACCATCCTCGCCTTGACGCTCGCCCGCATCATTTGGCGGCTCACCAACCCCGCGCCGGCGCTTCCCGCCGGCATGAAGGGCTGGGAAATTGCGGCGGCTAAGTTCACCCATATCGGGTTCTATGCGCTTCTGTTGGCCGTGCCGCTGACCGGCTGGGCCATGGCGTCCGTCTCGCCCACCGGTGTGCCGACGCTTTTCCTGCTGCTCGATGCGCTGCCCTTTGCGCACCTGCCCTATGGCGACCTTTCGCTGGAGGCGCGCCACGATTGGGAAGTGGTGCTCAAAAACGCCCACAACTATCTGTCGATCGCGACGGGTGTCCTGGTCGCGCTGCACATCGCTGCCGCGCTCAAGCACCAGTTCGTCGCCAAAGACAATTTGATCGCCCGGATGATCCTGTCGGCACGCACCGTGCCGGTCGTCCAGCCCAAAACGGCCATGGCTGTCGTCGCGCTGGGCGTGGCGGCGCTGTTTGTCTGCGCTGGCATTGCCGGTGGCCTGGCTCAGCGGGCGGCGCCAGGCGTGGCGTCCACCGCCGCGCTTGAAACGACCACGCCAGCGTCGGCCGGCGCGTGGGTGATCGACCACGAGGCAAGCGCCCTTGGCTTCACCATCACCTTCACCGGCAACGCCGTCGAAGGCACTGTGGGCAGCTGGACCGGCGACGTGATCTTCGAC
The DNA here is from genome assembly GCA_019192585.1 of Devosiaceae bacterium MH13. Classification (GTDB taxonomy): domain Bacteria; phylum Pseudomonadota; class Alphaproteobacteria; order Rhizobiales; family MH13; genus MH13. The sequence continues at coordinate 36,260 of JAHCMG010000292.1, read as the reverse complement.
CCGCAAGCCCTCGATCAGGCGCGGGCGACCATCACCGTCGATGCTGCCTCCATCGGCATCTCAAACTCCATGCTCGCGCCGCAATCGGGCGGCAGCGATGGCTTTGACGTCGCCAACCATCCCACGATCACCTACGAGGCGAGCGATTTCGCCGCGCAGCCCGATGGCTCGTTCATTGCCAACGGCACCTTGACCCTGCGCGGCGCGACGGCCGATGCCCCACTGGCCTTCACGTTCGAGGAGATCGATGGCGTGGCGAGTGTGAGCGGGTCGACGCAGCTCAACCGGCTCGATTTCGGCATCGGCGCCATTGGTGCCGCGGACGAATCGTGGCTCCAGCACGCCGTGACCGTCACCTTTGATCTGACCGCCAGCCGTCCTTAAGGGCCCCTAGGCAAATCAGCACTGCGCGGCTAAATCGTGCGTGGCCGTTGCCTGTCGGCGTGGCCGTCCTAACTTAGCGAGCGATTGTTCGTGCTCCCCCCGTTCGAGGACCGCTCACCGCGTGCCGCCTTCCCCGCAGACATCCCAGCCGCGCCGCTCCTTGGTGTCGATGCTGCTCGATGAGGGCCGCTTTTTTCGCCAATGGGCCGGCAATCCTTTGGCCGTCGGCGCCATCACGCCATCGGGGCCCGACCTTGCGCGGGCCATGGCGAACTACATCGAGCCATCCCTGCCAGGGCCAATTGTTGAGCTCGGCCCGGGCACGGGCGTCGTCACCAAGGCGATTTTGGCGCGCGGTGTTGAAACGGCAAAGCTCACCTCGGTCGAGTACGCGTCCGACTTTACCGATCTGCTGCGCAAGCGCTTTCCCGCCATCACGGTGGTGCAGGGCGATGCGTACGATCTGCACGGCTGTCTCGGCGCCGCCGAAACGCCGCTCGCAGCCATCGTCTCAAGCCTGCCTTTGTTCACGCAGCCCACTGACAAGCGCCGCGCCCTGGTCCTTGAGGGGCTGGAGCGGCTGGCCCCTGGCGCGCCCTTTATCCAGTTCTCCTACGCGCTCGTTCCGCCGGTTCGCGAAGAGCCGGGCCTTTTCAGCCTTGCAAGGTCGGGCTGGATTGTCCGAAACATGCCGCCAGCGCGCGTTTGGGTTTACCGCCGGACCCAAGCCTGACGCCCCGCCACTCGCCGACGTTCAGGACTGCACCTTATGAGCACCGTTTCCTTCCTCGCCTTCTCCGGTTCCACCCGGCAGGGCTCGCTGAACACCCGCCTCGCCGCGGCCGTCACGGCCCGCGCGGCGAAACTGGGCGCCGATGCGCAGCACATCTCGCTCGCGGACTATCCGGCGCCGCTGTTCGACCCGACCTGGGAAGCCGAGAACGGCGTGCCCGAGCCCATCGTCGAACTGCATAAACTGGTGTCGGCCCAGGACGCCGTGTTTATCGCCTCGCCCGAGTACAATGGCGGCTACACCCCACTTCTCAAGAACACGATCGACTGGCTCAGCCGCGTGAAAGCCGAAGGGCGGCACCCGTTCCGCAGCCCCGTTTACTCGCTTGGCGCGGTCTCGCCCGGTGTCCAGGGCGGCGTGAACGGCTTGTTCCAATTGCGCCCGACCATCGCGCGCCTCGGCGCGATTGTGATGCCCGAACAGATCACCTTGGGCGGCGGCGGTTCCGCCTTTGACGACAAGGGCGACTTCACCAATGAGCGCACCGAGAGCCTCGCCCAGGCGCAGCTGACGCGGCTTTTGGCGGTCGCTGGCAAGCTGAAGGACTGAGCCGATGCAGTTGGCCACCGCCCGCGACCGGCTCGCCATCGCCCTGGACGTCACCGGCGTCGACGCAGCCCGGCGCCTGCTGGATCTGGTCGGCGACGAGGTTGGCGTCATCAAGATCGGCCATCAGCTGGCCTATTCGGGCGGTTTTGGCCTCATCGAAGAGCTGTCGCGCGCCGGCAAGGCGGTCTTCGCCGACCTCAAACTGCTCGATATCGATCAGACGGTCGCCCAGGGCGCACGCTCGGTGGCCCAAACCGGCGCCACCTTTTTGACCATCCACGCGTACCCCAAGGCCATGCGCGCCGCCGTCGCAGCGCTTGGCGGCGACACACAGCTCAACCTTCTGGGCGTCACGGTCCTCACCTCCATGGATGGCACGGACCTGACGGAGGCAGGCTATGCCAACACCGCGTCGGCGCTTGTGCGCTTGCGGGCGGTCCAAGCGCGGGAGGCGGGCATGCCGGGGCTCGTCTGTTCCCCGCAAGAGGCCGGCGCGTTGCGGGCGCTTCTGGGGCCCGACAAGTTTCTGGTGACGCCGGGCATCCGCTTTGATGACGGCGACAGTGTCGGCTCTGGCGACGACCAGAAGCGCGTCGCGACCCCCGATTGGGCGATCGCCCAGGGCGCCGACATTTTGGTGATGGGGCGGCCCATCACGGCGGCAGCCGACCCTGTGAGCGCCGCACGCCGTGCGGTTGACGCCATCGAAGCGGGCCTCGCCGCAAGGTCGGGTGCCCAGTAGGCGCCGGCCCGGATGGCGACAGCTCAAGGCATCCGCGCTGCAACGCTTGAGGATTTGCCGGCGCTGTCGGCCTTGGGGCTCACGGAACCCGTGGTCATGCGCGCCATGGCGCAGCAAATGGCCTGGGTCGTCTCCGACCAGGCGTCCATCACAGGTGGGGCAACCGCGCGCTTTGCCGACGGCACGGTCTTTCTCGATGGTCTGGTGGGCACTGACGCGGCGCAGCTCGCGCTGATCGACCACGCGATTGGCTATGGCCGATGGAGCGATGCGCCCGCTCTCACCGTTTGCGGCGACCCGGAAAGCGCGGACCTTGAAGCGCGCGGCTTTGTCGGGCTCAAACAAGACAGCCTGCCGCCCGATCTTGCAGCAGCTTGCGCCGGCGGCCCCATCATGATGAAGCGGCTCTAACGCCGGCGGGCCCTTGCCACCAAGACCGGTTGCGCCCAGCGCGCCCGCCGCGCTACATGCCGATAAACACCCGAAAGGTACCGCCCGTGAGCGATTCTGGCCGCCCCGTCCGCACCGCCATTGTTGGCGCTTCCGGCCGTATGGGGCGTGCCTTGGTGCGCGCGGTCATCGAAGATCCTGCAACGGTGCTTTCGGGCGCCATTGAGCGCGAGGGTGCTGAGGCGATCGGTGCCGATGCCGGCACGCTGGCCGGGCTCGAGCCCGTGGGTGCCGCCGTGACGGACGATGCGCTGTCCGTGTTCGCGGCCTCCGACGCCGTCCTCGATTTTACCGTTCCGGCGGCAACCTTGCATTACGCTGAACTCGCGGCCCAGGCCCGCATCGTCCATGTCATCGGCACCACCGGCATGGATGCAGACGCCGAAGCGAGCCTCGACGCTGCCGCGCGGCACGCTGTCGTGGTCAAATCCGGCAATATGAGCCTCGGGGTCAACCTGTTGTCCGTCCTGGTTGAGAAGGCCGCGGCGGCCCTGGGTGACGATTGGGACATCGAGATTGTCGAAGCGCATCACAAAGCCAAAGTGGATGCGCCATCGGGCACAGCTTATCTGTTGGGGGAGGCGGCTGCGCAAGCCCGCGGCGTTGACCTGCAGACCGACGGGGTCTTCACCCGCCACGGAACAACCGGCCCGAGACCCGGCGGCGCGATTGGCTTTGCAACCGTGCGCGGCGGCTCTATCGTTGGCGATCACCAGGTCCTGTTTGCGGGGCCGGCGGAGCGCATCACGCTCAACCACCACGCCGAAGACCGCAGCCTGTTCGCCCGCGGTGCGGTGCGTGCGGCGGCGTGGGGCCATGGCCGCAAACCTGGGCGTTACACGATGCGCGATGTTTTGAACTTAGACAGCTAATTATAAATAGTAATCCGGCAAAGAAATTACCATGGAACGCCTTCTTGTCCTCGTCCGGCATGGCCAAAGCGAGTGGAACCTCAAGAACCTGTTCACCGGGTGGAAGAACCCTGACCTCACCGAAAAAGGTGTGGCCGAGGCGCGGGCCGCAGGCGTGGCGCTCAAAGAGATGAAGCTCACCTTCGATGAGGCCTTCACTTCGGACCTGATGCGCGCCCAAAGAACCTTGGCCTTGATGCAGGAAGAGATGGGCACCGATTTGCCCGTGACCCAGGATCAAGCGCTGAACGAGCGCGATTATGGTGATCTCACCGGGATGAACAAAGACGAAGCCCGCAAGCAATTTGGCGAGGAACAGGTCCATATCTGGCGCCGCTCGTTCGACGTGCCTCCGCCCGGTGGCGAGAGCCTCAAAATGACCGCCGAACGCGTGCTGCCCTACTTCGATGCCAACATTCTGCCCCGCGTGCTCGAAGGCAAACGCATCCTTGTCTCGGCGCATGGCAACTCGTTGCGCGCGCTGATCATGCAGCTCGAAGGGCTGACGCCCGAAGAGATACTCAAGCGTGAGCTCGGCACGGGCACGCCCATTGTCTACCGCCTCAACGAAGAGGGCGGTATTGTCGAGAAGATCGACCTCGCGGACTAAAGCAAAGCCGGCTTGGCGCGCCGCAGGTCGGCTCTAGAACGCAAGCGCGCCTTGGGCGTCGGCGCCAACTTTGCCGACGCTCGCCGCTTCCCAGCCGAGCATCGCCCGCTTGCGCGTCAGACCCCAGTGATAACCCGTGAGATGACCCGTCGCTCCGACGGCTCGATGACACGGCACCACAAAGGAAATGGGGTTCTTGCCGACCGCGGCACCGACCGCGCGCGAGGCGCTGTCCTTGCCGATATGTTTGGCAATCGCGCCATAGGTTGTGGTCCGTCCCAGCGGGATGGCCAGCAAGGTCTCCCACACGCGGACCTCAAAATCGGTCCCAATCAGCGTGATGCGGATCGGCTGATCGGCCTGCCACAGCTCGGGGTCAAAGATCCGCTGCGCATCGGCGCGCGTGCCATCATCATCGCGGCGATAGTCGGCGGCCGGCCAGCGGCCCGACATATCTTCGAGGCACGCCTCTTCCCCGCCGGGGTCGCAAAAGGCAAGGCCGACAAGGCCATGCTCTGACAGCATCACCAAGGCCGTCCCAAACGGGGTCGGGTGGAAGCCGTAGCGCACCTCAAGGCCTGCGCCCTTGGCCCGATAGGCGCCCGGCGGCATGGCTTGGTGGGTCACAAACAGATCGTGCAGCCGCCCCGGTCCGGACAGGCCACTGCCGTAAGCCGCGTCCAGCACCGGCTCGCCCGCATCGAGCAGCGCTTTGGCGCGGTCCAGCGTCACGGCCTGCAAGAACGCCTTGGGCGTCAGGCCGGCAAAAGCGCGGAACTTCCGGGTCAGGACGGCCGGGTGCTCGCCCACGGCGCGGGCGATGGTCTCGATATCGGGTTGGTCGAGCGCGTGCTCGGTGATGTAGGCGATCGCGCCGCGCACGCCATCATAGGCGTCGCAGCGGTCCAGATAGGTGCCGCCAGGGATGGCTGAAGGCGCCGAAACGCCGCCGAAAGAGAGATTTGCTTGGGTCATAAGGGCACAATGCGCGAACTGGTTTTACTTCACCACCCGAAATCGAACGTTGCCAAGTCGCGTAAGAGGTGTAACGAATAGTACGCACACGCTTTGAGAGCAGGTTATACTATAACCGTGCCGCACTCAGGGACGGGTGACGGGTGGGAGCCAACGGTGGATCAGGTAACGACCGCCAGGGAACGTGATGATGAAGCCTTAGAGACGGCCATCGCCATGGCTGCGCTCGACCCGGCGCGTTGGGACGATGTGCTGGAACTTCTGTTGGTGCAGATGCCGGGCATCCGCCCGCACCTTTTGCATCACGATCTGCAAGTTGGCAGCTATGGTGGCCTGCTCACCAAGGGCTACGACCCGGACTATGTCTCGCTGTTTCACGCCCACTACCATGCCTACAATCATTGGGCGCCGGCGTTCGCGACCTGCGATGTGGGCGTTGCGCTAAGCTTCGATCAGCTGTGTGCACGCGAGATTTCGGAGCACAGCGTCTACTACCATGAATGGCTGGTGCCGCAGGAGCGCATCAATGCCGGCGGGGGCATGGTCGTGCTGCGCGACCGCGATCGCATGATCGGCTTTGGCGCCAATGTGCGCGAGGTCGATCGCGAGACCCTCGAGCCGCAGTTCCTCAATCGGGTGGACAGTTTTGCCGGGCGCATCACACAGGCCTTTGAGATCAACCGAACCTTGGCTGGCCTTAAGCTTGAAAAGCACGTTGCGGCCGTCACCGGGTCCTCAAGCGCTTGGGTTTTCCTGGTCCGCCGTGATGGACGCTTGCTGTTTGCCAACAAACCGGCGGAGCGCGCACTCGCAAGCGGCGAGGTGATCACGGTCGGCTTGCGCAACCGTCTCGAACTGGTCGAGCCAGAAGACCAGGCCTGGATGGCGGCGTATCTGCGCCCCTGCCAACGCGAAGGTGTGCCGGGCAACCGGCAGCTCACGCCTTCGCCCTTCGCGCGAGGGGAGCGCTTGATGGCGCGGCTCCTGCCTTTCTTGCCCGACCTGGCCGAGGGCGCGCCTGTCGACCTCTTGTTCGGCAACACCGACCCAATGTGCATCCTCACGATCACGCCAGCCGAAGGCCCAGAGGTTTCAACGCGCGCCATCGCGTTGCGGCACGGGCTCAGCGAGGCCGAATCCGACATCGCCGTGATGATGACGCAAGGGCTCAGCTTGCGCGAAATAGCCGACAACCGCGACGTGTCAGTCCACACGGTCCGAGTGCAGCTGAAAGCGGCGATGCGCAAATTTGGGGTGCACCGGCAGGCCGAGCTGGTCGCGCGGATCGCTGCCCTACGCTAGCTAAGGGAGCGCGCTCGCCAGGGCAGGCGGTCGTCCGCCGCGCCGCAACTCATCGAGCACAGGGCCCAGCGCATTGGCGAAGCTCTCTTTGTCGTCGGGGTTCATGAAGGCGCCAACGGGCACCTGTTTGCCCTTGCTTTCCAGCTTCACGGCCAACACCCGCTCTTCCTCCGGATCGTAGGCGGTTTTCAGCCGCGTCCACACCGGGTGAAGCTCTTCTATGGTCTCGCGGCCCCAGCCGCTCACCCGCCGAATGGTCAGCCGGTTGGGCGTCACCACCACATCTTCATAGGCTTTGCCGGAACGGTAGTTCATCTCGAATGCGACCCAGATGAGCCCGACATCGAGGACGAGAAACACCAGGATCGGCCAAGCGCCCATGACAAAGAAGGCCGCCGCCGATGAAAACGCCAACGCGGCAAACACCAGCATCATGACGGTGAAGCTGTTGCGCGACAGCGAGCGATGCGGCGTCAGCCGCGCCGCAAACACCGGTTGCGGTTCGCCTGGGGAAACATCGGAAGGGTTGGTCGCATCAGCCATCGTTTATGGACTATGCCAAAACACCGGGCCCTCTTGAAGGTGCTGGGGGTGGGAAACTCTGCCGCGCCCCCACCTGGCGCGCGTGCGCACAGGTTCTCAAAACGGGTGGCAGCGCCGCACGGCCGCACTACCCTTGCGGTTCGCCGACATACCGTTGGCCGAAACGCCCAAAGCTAGGATGCCACCCATGGCGACACCCGCAAGCAAGCCCAAACCAAAATCGAAGCCCAGGGTTGGCCGGTCAAAGCTCACCCGGGCGCAGATAGCCGCGCTGTTTGAAGCCTTCCGCGCTATCGAACCCGAGCCCAAGGGCGAGCTTGAGCATGTCAACGCCTACACGTTGCTTGTCGCCGTCGTGCTGTCGGCGCAGGCGACCGATGCGGGCGTCAACAAGGCAACGGGCCCGCTGTTCGCGGTCGCGGACACGCCGCAAAAGATGCTGGCCCTGGGCGAAGAGCAGGTGCGCGACTTCGTCAAAACCATCGGCCTGTTCCGCGGCAAAGCCAAAAACGTCATCGCCCTGTCGGAGCGTTTGCTGGCCGAGCACCCAGACCTTCCGGCCGGTGATGTGCCCGAAGACCGAGACTATCTCGAGAGCCTGCCGGGCGTGGGCCGAAAAACCGCCAATGTGGTGATGAACATGGCCTTTGGCCATCACACCAATGCGGTCGACACCCATGTTTTTCGGGCGTCAAACCGCACGGGCCTAGCGCCGGGCAAAACCGTCGAGGCGGTGGAAGCGATCCTCGATCGGGTGGTGCCGGAAGCCTATGGCCTGCACGCGCACCACTGGCTCATTCTGCATGGCCGCTACCTGTGCAAAGCCCGCACGCCCGAATGCTGGCGCTGCCCGGTGATCGAGATCTGCGCCTTCGAAGACAAGGTGATGGCGCCGGGCGCCAAGCCTTCGACCGCCAAGTCCTCAGCTGCAAAGACCGGGCGCGCCAAAAAGGCTGCCGGGCCCAAGAAAGCCTCAAATGGGCCCGGCTGAACCAAGCGTTCGCCGGGCCTGTTTGCGTGTCGCGTTCGGGTCAGACCACCACAATCGCTGCGCCATTGGTGACGCGGCCATACAGGTCGATCACGTCCTGGTTCAACAGCCGCACGCAGCCCGACGAGACGGCCTTGCCGATCGACCAGACTTCGTTCGTGCCGTGCAGCCGGTACAGCGTGTCGACATTGCCCTCAAAAATGTAGAGCGCCCGCGCGCCCAGCGGGTTCTCGAGCCCAGGGTCCATGCCGCCATTGCGCACCGAATATTGCTCCAGCTCGGGCTGGCGCGCGATCATCTCATCGGGGGGCGTCCAGCGCGGCCAGGGCCGCTTCCAGGCGATCCGCGCCCGGCCTGACCATTCAAAGCCTTGGCGGCCAAGGCCGACGCCATAGCGCATGGCTTTGCCATTCTCTTGCACGAGATAGAGGTAGAAATTGCGGGTATCGACCACCACCGTGCCGACCCGTTCGGTGGTCGGGTAGTCGACTTGCCGGCGCAGATATTGCTCGGGCACCTGCGTCAGATCGACGGCGGGGACCGGGAACTGTTCGTCCGGCAGCGGCCCGTACATCATCAGATACGGGCTGGGGATCACGGGCTCGGCGGGGGCAAAGGTCGGCCCCTGAGGCGCGGCGGTCATGCAGCCAGAAACGGCAAGCCCCGACAGAAGGGCGGTGCCGGTCATGAACTGCCGGCGAGATAGGTTTACGCGTCGCATGGGTTACTCTCCAGCGGGTAAGGCAGGCGAAAATGGGGGCGGCCAGATGCAATCTGGAGCCGGCCCGGACACAAATGGTTTCGCTTGTTAAACGCGCGGAGGCGGTAGCCGTTGCGCGTCGATCCAGCCACCGGCTGGGCTTGCGCGCCAGCGGGGCTGCTCGGTCGCGCTCACGCCCGCTTCCGTGCCGTTTTCAGCAAGGACCATGGGGCAGTCGGAGGCGCAGGACGCTGCCGACGTGCGGGCATCAATGGCCGGGGCCTCACAACAGGTCTCAGCCACCGCCACCACAGGGGTTTCCGCAGCTGAGAGGCTGGCAACATGCTCTGGCGCTTGCCCCGGCATTGCAGACGCCAAGGCGCCGCCTGGCATGGCAAACACCAACAGCGCCAGCACCAGGCAGGCAAAAGAGGCAAGGCGGGGCATCAAACGGGCACGCATAACAAAGCCTCCGACCGCCACATTGCGGCAATCCTTGGGCGGGTGTTGTCACAAACCGGCGACAGCGTCACGCTGTTGCACGGGCGCACCATGTAGCAGGCAAGGTTTAAGGTTTGGCCAATCGGCAGCCGCACAATCGGTGAAGATCGGTTAAGCCGCCGCGCCCTGTGGTGTGCCGCGCGCCGCAAGCTGCTTGTGCAGATGGACCATCAGCGCGGTGGCGAACAGCGGCGTCAGCAGGTTGACGATCGGGATCGCCACAAAGCCCGCAATCACAAGGCCGGCCAGAAACACCCGCCCACCATTGGCGCGGCGCAGCGCGCGCACCTCCGCCTTGGGCCGGTGTCGCAGCGCGGCCAGCTCAAAATATTCGCGGCCCAGAAGGTAGCCATTGGCCAACAGAAAGATGATCGCGTTGATGCCCGGCACCAACAGCAAGGTGAGCGCCGCAAGGTTGACGACGATCACCACAAAGAAAAAGCCCACCGCCTCGCGAAGCGCCTGAAGCGTCTGCAGGCTGCGTCCCGCGGGGTCGCGCGGGTAGTGCGTGCCTTCAACAATGCTGGCGATGTCGTCGAGAAACAGGCTGGCGACCAGCGCCGTGATCGGAACGATCAGCACCACCGCGCCGACCACCAGCGCGAAGCCAGAGAGCACCTGGACCAGCCCATCAAGCCAGCCCATTTCGATCTGCACCAGATGGTCGATCAGGGCTTCGAGCCCGAACCATGCCGCCACAAGCGCCAGCAGCGTGATGCCGAGCGATTTGAACAGCACGCCGCGAAAGGGCGGCGACAGAACATCCTTGGCGGCCTGGGTGATGAGCGAGAGCAAGGTGTGACGTCCTTATGCGTCGAACGTGATCTAGGGTCCGTGCTAGGGCAGATAGGCAGTTGTCGGCGCCGCCACAATGGTTCAAGAAACTCCGAACGGTCGCCGCAGGCGGCCGCTGGCGCGCTTCGCCAAACCCACACCTCGACGCCCCAAAAAGGCCCTCTATGACCGAACCCCGCTTTGATGTGGTTGCCATCGGCAACGCCATTTTCGACATCCTCGCCCATGTGGAAGACGATTTTCTGGTCCGTGAGCAACTGGTCAAAGGCTCCATGCGGCTGGTCGATGGGCCCGAGTCGGCGCGGCTGTACAACCGCATCGGCCAGGCGACGCGTATGTCTGGCGGGTCTGCCGGCAACACGGCGGCCGCCGTCGCCTCGCTGGGCGGGCGGGCGGCTTACATTGGCAAAGTGGCGGATGATGAAACCGGCCGCGCCTACGCCCACGACATGCGCGGCATCGGCGTTCATTTCGACATCGGCCCATTGCGCGCCGCCGAAGGCATCCCCACCGCCACCTCGGTTATTTTGGTGACGCCCGATGGCGAGCGCACCATGAACACCAACCTGTCCGCCTGCCAGGAGCTGACGGTGGACGATATCGACCCCGACCTCATCCGCGCCTCGGCGATCACCTATATGGAAGGCTATCTGTGGGACCCGGCCAAGGCGAAAGAGGCGTTCCGCTACGCCGCGAAAGTGGCCAAAGAGGCGGGCCGCCGGGTTGCGCTGACACTGTCGGATTCTTTCTGCGTCGACCGCTACCGCGAGGAGTTTCTCGACCTCGTGCGGTCAGGCGCTGTCGACACCCTGTTTGCCAATGAGCATGAACTGAAATCGCTCTACCAGACGGCCGATCTCAACACCGCGCTTGATGCTTTGGCCGCCGATGCGCACCTAGGCGTGGTCACCATGGGCGCGCAGGGCTCGGTCTCGGTGCGCGGCGATGAGCGTGTCGCGGTTCCAGCCGCACCCGTCGATGAGATTGTCGATCTGACCGGCGCTGGCGACGTGTTTGCAGGTGGCTACCTGTTCGGCCTCGCCGCAGAGATGCCGCTTAAAGTGTGCGCGGACCTTGGTCACCTTGCGGGTGGCCATGTCATCCAGCAGATGGGCCCACGCCCTCAAGCCTCGCTCCGGCAGATGGCGCTTGATGCCGGCTTGCTGATTGAAGCCTGACCCATGGCCGTCGACACGGGCGGGGTCACCATTAAGGCCGGTTCCTCAATGGAGCGCGTGGTGCGCGTCGCTGACGAGGCGGGGCTGTCGATCCGCTTGCGCATCATGGATCAATCGACCCGCACCGCTGAAGATGCTGCAAATGCCTGTGGCTGCTCGGTGGCGCAGATCGTCAAGTCTCTCATCTTTACCGATGAGGCGCGCGGCGGGCTGGTGCTGGTGCTCGTCAGCGGCGCCCACAATGCCGACCTTGAGCATCTCGCCAACGTGCACGGCTTGAAGCTCGGGCGGGCCGATGGCCGCACGGTGCGCGATGAGACCGGCTTCGCCATTGGCGGTGTCGCGCCGATCGGCCATCTTCGCCCACTGCCCGTCTATATGGATGACGCGCTGCTGACCTTCGACACCGTTTGGGCGGCAGCCGGGCGGCCTGACAGCGTGTTCGCGGTGGCGCCGCACGCCTTGGCCGAAGCGGCAAACGCGACACCGATCTCGGTGCGGCCCTAGCCCCGCTCGTTCTTGGCGCTGCCCATCACGAAATAGCTGATGATCGAGGCCACCTGCGGCACCGTGCCGAGCACCTCGGTGTGGAAATGCTTGTAGGCGGCCAGATCGCGCACCTCGACATGCAGCATATACTCGATGGTGCCCGACACATTGTGGCACTCGAGCACCTCCGGTGCGGCGATCATCGCCCGCTCGAACGCGGCCTGGTCCGCCTTGGTGTGTCGGTCGAGCCCGACCGCGACATAGACTTTCAGCCCGCCATCGAGTTTCGATCGGTCGATCACCGCCCTGTAGCCGGCGATGACGCCCCTCTCTTCAAGCGCTTGAACACGGCGCAGACAGGCCGATTGCGACAGGCCCACCCGGTCGGCAAGCGCCGCATTGGAGAGGCGCCCATCCGTTTCGAGCGCACGCAAGATTTCTTGGTCAATTCGGTCGATCATGCGTAGGTTCTTGCACAATTGTGATCGCGGGCGCAACAAAAGCAAGCACCTTGTGCGCGAGCGCGCGTAGCATCCCGCCCGCTATGATCGATGCGCTCTTGACCCTTTTGGCCTTCGCTTTTCTCGCTGCCGGCACCCCGGGGCCGAACAATGTGATGCTGATGGCCTCTGGCATGAATTACGGCTTCCGCCGCTCGCTGCGGCACATTGCCGGCGTGGCCTACGGTCTGCCGCTGATGATCATCGCGGTCGGCTTGGGGCTCTCGCAGGTGTTCGCGGCATTGCCCTGGTTGGAGCAGGCGCTCCGCATCCTCTGCGCGCTCTATCTCGTCTACCTCGCCTACCGGATCGCGACCGCGCGGCCCAAAGTCACCGCCGACGGCATCGAAGTGACGGGCAACCCGTTGACCTTCTGGCAGGCCGCCGCCTTCCAATGGGTGAACCCCAAAGCCTGGGTGATGGTGACCACCGCGCTAACCGTCTACGCCCTGCCGCTCGACGGCGTGTGGCCCGCCTTTGGCGCCGCCCTGGTCTTTGCCTGCGCCGGCACGGTGACCGCAACCACCTGGACCGCGCTCGGCCACCGGCTTCGGCTGTTCTTCGAGGACCCGCTACGGCTGCGCGTCTTCAACATCGCCGCCGCCGTGCTGCTTTTGATGACGCTTATCCCGGTCTTCTGGCCACAGCTTCTGTGACCCGCCCAGTGGGACGTCCCGGCCCAGGGCCAGAACGTCTCGCTTTACCCGGTTCTAGATATCCAGATTGCCAACGGTCAACGCGTTGTCCTGGATGAAGGTCCGGCGCGGGTCGACATCGTCGCCCATCAGGTCGGAGAACACGCCATCGGCCTCGTCGGCTTCCTGAATGCGCACCTGCAACAGGGTCCGGACATTGGGGTCCAGCGTCGTTTCCCAAAGCTGGTCGGGGTTCATCTCACCAAGGCCTTTGTAGCGCTGCAGGGACACGCCTTTGCGCCCCATATCGCGCAACGCCTCAACCAGCGCACGCGGGCCGCGAATGGCGATCTCGGCATCTTTGCGCCGCAGCGTCGCCGCCTTGCCATAGACCTCTTGCAGATGTGCGGCGAACCCGTCGAGCCGCAGCGCGTCGGCACTGCCCAACAGCGCTGTGTCGATCGTGTAGGCATCGGTCACGCCACGCAGCGTGCGGGTGAAGCGCAGGTCGCCGGTCTCAAGACGCCGGCCTTCCCAGCCCTTTTCAAACTCATCGGCCAGGATGTCGATGCGCCGCGCCACATAGGCCGCCGCTTCGTTTGCCTGGTCGGCACTGGCCAGAAGCTCAGCGTTGAGTGCGCCGGCGATCGCGGCCTGCTCGACCACGTCGCTGTTGTAGCGATGGTGCAGACCATCGATGACGCCCGAGATTCGCCGCGCCTCAGTCACGGTCGCCAGAAGGTCCTGACCCGATTGCACCTCGCCGGAAGCCAAGGTCAGGCTGGCACCATCAAGCCCACCGTCGAGCAGATAGTCTTCAAGCGCGCGCTCGTCCTTGAGGTATTGCTCAGACTGGCCGCGCTTTACCTTGTAGAGCGGCGGCTGGGCGATGAACAAATGCCCACGCTCGATCAATTCGCGCATCTGGCGGAAAAAGAAGGTCAGCAGGAGCGTGCGGATGTGCGAGCCGTCCACGTCCGCATCGGTCATGATGATGATCTTGTGGTAGCGCAGCTTGTCGGGGTTGAACTCCTCGGTCCCGATCCCGGTCCCCAGCGCGGTGATCAGCGTGCCGATCTCGTTGGAGGACAACATTTTGTCAAAGCGCGCTCGCTCGACGTTCAAGATCTTCCCGCGCAACGGCAGCACCGCCTGGAACCCGCGCTCGCGGCCCTGTTTGGCCGAGCCGCCGGCCGAGTCACCCTCAACGAGGAACAGTTCAGACTTCGCCGGATCCCGCTCCTGGCAATCGGCAAGCTTGCCGGGCAAGGAGGCCACATCGAGCGCACCTTTGCGCCGGGTCAGCTCGCGCGCTTTGCGCGCCGCCTCGCGCGCCGCCGCCGCTTCGATCACCTTGGAGACGATGCTCTTGGCGTGCGCGGGGTTCTCCTCGAACCAGATCTGCAGCGCGTTGTTGAGAACATTCTCAACCACGGGCCGCACCTCCGAAGAGACCAGTTTGTCCTTGGTCTGAGAGGAGAATTTCGGGTCCGGCACCTTTACCGATAGAACCGCCGTCAGCCCTTCGCGGCAATCATCGCCTGTGGGCTGCACCTTCTCTTTTTTGGACAGGCCCGAGGCGTCCGCATAGCCGGTGACCTGCCGCGTCAGCGCCGCACGGAAGCCGGCTAAGTGCGTGCCGCCATCGCGCTGCGGGATGTTGTTGGTGAAGCATAGAACGTTTTCATGGTAGCTATCGTTCCACCACATCGCGACTTCAACAGTGATGCCGTCGCGCTCCGCCGTCACCGCGATGGGCTGCTCCAGCACCGGCTTCTTCTTGCGGTCGAGATAGCGCACAAATTCCAGAAGGCCGCCCTCATAGACCAGCGTTTCCACCCGGTCTTCGACGCCGCGTTTATCGGTCAGCGTGATCTTGACGCCCGAGTTCAAGAACGCCAGCTCGCGCAGGCGGTGCTCCAGCGTGTCGAACGAAAACTCGGTCTGCGAAAACGTTTCGGGCGAAGGCTTGAAGGTCACCTCGGTGCCGGTTTGCCCGCCCGCATCACCGACCACGGAAAGTGGACCTTCGGCATTGCCGTGCGCGAAGCGCATCGCATGCTCTTTGCCGGCGCGCCAAATGCGCAGATCGAGCGTCGTCGACAGCGCGTTGACCACCGACACGCCGACGCCGTGCAGGCCGCCAGAGACCTTGTAGCTGTTCTGGTCGAATTTTCCGCCCGCATGCAGCTGGGTCATGATGACTTCGGCCGCCGAGACGCCCTCTTCGGGGTGCAGATCGGTGGGAATGCCGCGGCCATCGTCGCGCACGGTCACCGACCCATCGGCGTTCAGCGTCACCGAAACCTCGCTCGCATGGCCCGCCAGCGCTTCGTCGATGGCGTTATCGACCACCTCATAGACCATGTGGTGCAGGCCCGACCCATCGTCGGTGTCGCCAATATACATGCCCGGACGTTTGCGTACGGCGTCCAAGCCCTTGAGAACCTTAATGGAATCAGCGCCATACTCGGCACCGTCCATGGCTTCATCAAGGACGGGCTCAGCCGGATTCGAAACGGGTTCGCTGGTCAAACTTCAGCCTCGCTTTACGGGGTGGAGGGCGATTGAGACGCCGGGCCGCAACGGCACGTCAACACGCGAGAATCACTTTGTTTTTTATAGGCCAAAGGCGGCGAAAAAGCGAACCGCGCGGGGTGCGAACGTGCCGCTGTCCCAAGCTCAATTTGGTCTCGCTGATATGGGGACGGCGAGGCCCGATTTGAAGCCTGCTGTAGGAACCTGCGTCAGGCTATCGCCCACCTGCCCGCAGCCTCGCCGGTCCAGCGACCCGTGGCCAGGCAACCGGTGATCAGATAGCCGCCCGTGGGCGCTTCCCAATCGAGCATTTCGCCGGCGCAGAAAACACCTGGCAGCGCGTTGAGCATCAGGTCGCCCGTCAGCCCGCTCCAGCGGACGCCCCCGGCAACGGAGATGGCCTCATCAAGCGGCCCGGCCCCCAAATGGGGGATGGTCAAGGCCTTGATCTGAGCGGCCAACGCATCCGCCTCGCGCGGCAACGGTTTGCCGCACTCAAACAACAGCGCCCGCCGCGCCCCATCAAGCCCCAGTGCCTTGCGCAAGCGGTTGGGCAGGCTGTCCGAGGGCCGGGCTGAAGCCAGGCGCTTGGCCACCTCTTCAAGGGTCAGGTCCGGCACCAGATCAACCGTTAGCGGCGCGCCCTCGCGTGCCTGCCGCGCGAGGGCGTAGATGCCGCTGCCCTCGACGCCCTGCTCGGAGATCACAAATTCGCCCCGGTGCTGGATGTCGCCGCAGCGTAGCGTGACGGGCTTCACCGGCGCACCAAATTGCGGCGCCATCGCCGCCGACCAGCTGACGCGCAGCGCCATATTTGCCGGCGCGAAGCCGGCCATGGGCACGCCCGCCGCCTCAAGCCAAGGCGCCCAGGCACCATCTGAGCCCAGCCGCGACCAGCTCGCCCCGCCAAGAGCCAGCACCACGGCGGCAGCGCTCACGGTTTGCGGGCCGGACGGTGTCTCGAAGGTCAGGCCACGCGCCTCATCAAAACCCGTCCAACGCCAGCGGGTCCGGACGGTGACACCGAGCGAAGAAAGTCGCGCCAGCCAGGCGCGCAAAAGTGGCGAGGCCTTCATGGCCTTGGGAAACACCCGGCCTGACGAGCCGATGAAAACAGGTTGTCCGAGCCCTTCGACAAACCGTGTCACCGCTGCTGGCCCCATCACGGAGACCATGGGCGCGATGTGCGGCGCCGCCTCGTAGAAGCCGCGCAAAAAGGCAGCGTCTGGCTCGTCTTTGGTGATGTTGAGGCCCGACTTGCCGGCCATCAGGAACTTCCGGCCAACCGTCGGCATCGCCTCATAGATGGTGACCGCAACGCCCGCCTTGGCCAGCGTCTCGGCGGCCATCAGCCCCGCTGGTCCGCCGCCAACAACGGTGACCTGCGGGTCAGCCATCTCCCGCGTTCCGCATCAAGTCGGCCAACGCGGTCTGGCCGCGCGCCGCAACACAATCCGCTGCGGCGTGCCGCACGGCGCCCGGTTTGTTCTGCGACAGTTTCCAGGTGCTATCGACGCGCTCGATGGTCATCGCGATAGGCACAATGGCCCGCTGCATCTTGGCGTAGACGTCCTGGTCCATCTTGTCCGATGTCCAGGGCCGTTTGGGCGCCAGCCGCTCTTCATGGTCGGCTGACAGCCGGCTCAGGACGCCGTGCAAACCGTCCTGATCGGATAGTCGCATCGATCCGCGCACGTGGACGGCGACATAGTTCCAGGTCGGCACCTGGTCCGGCACCACCGCGCCATCCTCGACGTACCAGTCCGGCGAGATGTACCCATCCTCGCCCACGATGCTCAAAACCGCCGGTAGGCTCTGCATTTTGAGCGCGCGGACGATCGGGTTCGAGCGCACAAGGTGAGCTTCGACAAACCCGCCACCCTCATCAATCCGGAATGGAATGTGGCTTAGCAGAGGCCCCTCATCGCCATTGATGCACAGGGTTCCAAACGCCCGCTCGCGCGCGAAGGCGAGACTGCGGGCCTGCTCAGTTTTTCGAAAGACGGGATTGGGATGCATGCGGTTTTGTCAGTCAGGTGAGCTGCGGCCGCGGGCCGTGCCGCGCCGTGTGTCCGAAAGCGCCACGTCTACTGCCCGGGCGACGATGCGGACCCGGCGAGGATACCGCCATCGATGGTCAGCTCGGTGCCCGTCATGAAGGTCGCTTCGTCCGAGGCCAGCAGCACGCACAGGGCTGCCACCTCTTCGGGCCGGCCAAACCGGTGCAGGGGCGTGCCCTGAGCCACCTTCTTCTTCTTGGCGTCGGCATCCTCGCCATGACCGATCATCGTGTCCCAAATGTCCGTCCAGACGGCTGCCGGGTGCACCGAGTTGCAGCGGATCTGCAGGCCTTCTTGCGCGCAATAGAGCGCAACGGTCTTGGTATGGTTGCGGATCGCCGCCTTGGACGACGCATAGGCCGCAGCGCCCGGAATGCCGACAATGCCCGAGCGCGAGGACATGTTGATGATCGAGCCCTTGCCCTCATTTTTGCGCATCGCGCGGATGGCGTAGCGGCAGCCCAAAAAGGTGCCATCAAGGTTCACCGCGTGCACGTAACGCCAGTCGATCAGGTGGGTATTTTCAGGGTCGTTGGCAGCGCCCTGCTGTTCATGGCCGGTGATGCCGGCATTGTTCACCAGCACATCGATCACCGGGTACTTGTCTTCCAGCGCGCGCCAGTCTTCCTCATCGGCCACATCGAGATGCACAAAGGTGGCGCCGATCTCTTCGGCCAGGGCGGTGCCCGCTTCCCGGTTCACGTCGGTGACGACAACCTTGGCCCCCTCGGCGGCAAACGAGCGAGCGATCGCGGCGCCAATGCCTTTGGCGGCGCCGGTGATGATGCAGATCTTGTCAGTCAGACGGGTCATCGCGCGTATCCGTGTTTGAAATCGTCTGTGGTCCAGCCGGCCTTCTCGGCAGCGCCGGCATAAAGGCTCTGCAGAAACGCCAGCAGCGGGGCGTCGGGTGTCGTTGCGGCGGCGGCATCGGCGCGCATCGCGTCATAGGTGTAGACGGCGAGCGAACTCGACCCTTTCTCCACCCATTGCGCGGCGGAAGGCTCAAGCGGCGCCGTGCGCAACCCTTCAGGCTCAGGATAGGCGTAGCCGTAAAACGCCGCGTGCGGGAACGTGTCATCACCAGGCCAAAAGCCGGTTGAGATCACCTCGTGCGAATAGGCTTCTCGGTCCGATTGGGTGCCGCTTTCAAGTGGCGCGGCTTTGCCTGAAAAGCGCGTCGAGACCAGATCGAACGAGTGCCAGTATAGCTGCACCGGGGTCTGCTTGCCGACATAGTCGCACCGGTAGCTCTCAAACACCGACGCGATGGAGCACAGCGCCCGCCAATAGCCGGTCACCGCCTCGGTGTCATAGGCGCGGGGCGCGTCATCATCGGGGAAGGGGGTTTTCGACTTGTTGTCATACGGCTTGGCGACGATCGACACATCGATCCCCAGGGCCCTGAGCGCGCCGAATAGCGCCTCATAGAAATGCGCAACGCTTTTGCCGGGCACCGAGAAGGCCTCATGGCCGCCATCATTGGTGCGCACGTCGACCCGGTGCTCCACCATGTCGAAATCGATCTGAAAGGACCGGCCCGCATAGGGGACGCGCTGCGTCGTCAGCCCCCGCGTGTCGGGGTACAGCGTCACATGCCACCAATGGTTCAGCTTGGGGTGCGCCTTCATCCGCACCTTGCCGATCATCTGCAAAAACAGGTGCAGCGTGTCGCGGGTGTCCACCCAACCATCATAGGGTAGCGGTGGGAACAAACTGTCGATGGCACTTGCGGTGGCTTGGCTCATGCGCGTTTCGGTCCCCTTGTTCGCTGTGTTGATGCGTTTGCGACCGGCTACCGCGTGGCCACCAACCCGGCGGCCCCGGCAAGGCCGACGGCGCAGGCTTTGTTGATCCGCGACATGCCGAACCGGCCCACGACCGCGCCGCGAGCCCGGTCGAAGATCAGCGCGTAGATCGCCAAAATGGCCGGCAGCAGCACCGCAATCACAGCACCGATCTCAAACGCGCCCAGAAGCGACAGCGTCGGCAAATCCACCACTGTTGGCAGGATCGCGAGGAAAAACACCATGGTCTTGGGGTTCGACAGGGTCAGCGACAGCCCCGCGAGCAGCATCGCGCCGTTGGTCTCGCCCCGCAGCGAGCGCGCCTTGGTCGCATCAGCCTGGGCCGGGGCTGTCCAAAGCTTGTAGGCAAGGTACAACAGGTAGGCGATGCCGGCCCATTTGATGGCGGTGAACACGCCCTGCATGGTCTGGGCGACCACGGCCAGCCCGCCAACGGCGAGCGCAAACCAGATCAAATCGCCGATGGCGCACCCGGCGATGAAGCCGGCCACGCCTTTGGTTCCTCGGGACAGCACCCGGGCGATCAGCGCCAAAACGGCGGGTCCGGGAGAGGCGACGGCGGCGGCATAAATGCCGGCAAACAGCAAAAGAGCGAGAAAAGTCATAGCGCTTTTATCAGCATCTGCTTGCAGGTCGACAACCGGCAAAACCCGAACCCGGAGCGCTTTTTTCTATCCGTATCTTATACGCTTAGGGCTTTGACGGCCCCCTCGTCGACGCTGAACCGTTCGGCCCCTTGTGGCAGGGCGTCGAACAGGTTCGCGTCGGTGCCGGTCATAAAGGTTTGCCCGCCCATTTGGGCGCACAAGGCAAACAGCGCTTGGCGCCGCCCGGCATCGAGATGCGCGGCCACCTCATCGAGCAACAGAACGGCGGCCTGGCCGGTTTCCCGGCGGATCAGCCGCGCCTGCGCCAGGATCAGCCCGATCAAAAGCGCCTTCTGCTCGCCCGTGGACGCAAGCCGCGCTTCCACATCCTTCGGTCCGTGGCGGACCAGCACATCCATGCGGTGCGGCCCATCGAGCGCGCGCCCCGCCGCACGGTCGCGGCGCCGATGGTCTGCCAGGTGCGCTTGGTACGCCTCAGCGCCATCAAGGACCGCATCGAACCCATCGAGCGCCAGCGTGGCGTGCGGGAACGCGGCTTCATCTTGCTGCGCTTCGACGATCGCTGTGCGCAGCCGATCAAGCGTTGCCCGGCGGGCGGCCATCACCGCTGCGCTGGCCTCAGCCATCTGCGCTTCGACCCCGTCGAACCAAAGTGCATCTTGGGCGCCTTGGTCGAACAGCTTGTTGCGCGCCCGCATGGCCGCCTCAAACCGCGTCACCGCCTTGCCATGGCCTGGATGCAGCGCCAGCGTCATCCGGTCAAAGAAGCGGCGGCGGTCGCTCGCCCCGCCGGTAAAAAGCCCGTCCATCGCTGGGGTCAGCCAGACAAGCGAGAGCCGCTCCAAAAGCGCCTCCGACCCCCGCTCGGTGACCCCATTGATGCGGATCTCCCGCGTCCCCGCCTCGCTGGTCGCAAGGCCCGTGCCGATGGTCACCGGTTCGTCGCCGTCAAGCGCACCGGTGGGCATGAGGTCGGCGGCGACAGCGAACCCAGCCGATGGCACGCCCGCGCCGGGGCCCGCCTTGATCATATCGCTGTACCGGGCCCGGCGCAGGCCGCGGCCGGGCGAAAGAAGGCTCAGCGCTTCGAGAAGATTGGTTTTGCCCGCGCCATTGGGGCCGACAAAGGCCACTTGTGCGCCGGCAAACCGCACCATCGTGTGGGCGTGGTTGCGAAAACCGGTCAGCGTCAGGCGGGTAATGGCAGGCCCGGCGGAAGGGAGCGGCATCGCCGCGCGGGTCCGGGACGCGCTAGACGCGCATTGGCATCAACACATACAGCGTGTCGGAGCCATCGGCGTCCTGCACCAGTGTCGGCGCGCCAGCATCCGCGAGCAAGAACCGCGCATTGTCGGTTTCAAGCTGGCCGGCAATGTCCATCAGATAGCGCGCGTTAAAGCCGATCTCGAGCGGGTCGCCGGCATAGTCGACCATCAACTCTTCGGTCGCCGAGCCAGAATCGGGATTGGTGACGGTCAGCGTCAGCCGCCCATCGGCCATTGCAAGCTTCACCGCCCGCCCGCGCTCGCTGGCGACGGTCGACACCCGATCAACAGCCGCCGAGAAGGCGGGTCGATCAACGTCAAGCGTGCGATCATTGGCCTGCGGGATCACCCGCGCATAATCGGGGAAGGTGCCGTCGATCAGTTTTGACGTCAGCACCACCTCATCGATCGTCACACGGATTTTGGTGTCCGAAAGCTCAACCGAGGCTTCGCCATCATGGCCTTCGAGGAGCTTCAAGAGTTCGCCCACCGTTTTGCGCGGCACGATCACGCCAGGCATATCGGCAGCGCCATCGGGCGCTCGGGTCTCGCTCTTGGCGAGCCGGTGACCATCGGTCGCCACCGCGCGGAGCTTCATCGCGCCGTCCACATCGATGGCATGCATGAAAATGCCGTTGAGATAGTAGCGCGTCTCTTCCGTCGAGATGGCAAACTGCGTGCGCTCGATGAGCCGCCGCAGATCGGATGACGCGATGCGGAACACATGGCTGAACGTGCCCGCTTCAAGGCTTGGGAAGTCAGACTTCGGCAGCGCCTGCAGCTCAAAGCGCGCCCGCCCCGCCTGCACCAAAAGAGCGGTCTCGCCGCGCATATCGAGTTCAACCTGAGCGCCATCGGGCAGCTTGCGCACAATATCGTAGAGCATGTGTGCCGGCACCGTGGTGGCACCCGCTTGCTCCACCATGGCCGGCAGCACTTCAGAGGCCTCAAGGTCGAGGTCCGTCGCCTTCAGCCGCAGCGCGCCATCGGACGCATCCAACAGGACATTGGCCAGGATGGGTATGGTGTTGCGCCGTTCGACAACCCGGTGGACCCGGCCCAGCGCCCGCAGAAAGGGCGTGCGATCAAGCGAAAACTTCATGGCATCCATCCAACGCGCTACCGGGCGCAAGGGCAGGGGCGAAGCTTCTTGGCCGCTTAATGCTGCCGCCAAGCCGGTTTCCGGCGCAGCGCCCTATTGGCACCGCGGCCCTGCCTTTGTCCCCGGGAGGACCACCACCCGAGCGGGTGGCGCCACCTAAGACATCAAACCCTCCGAAGCGCGTAACGCCAACCTGAAAGCCAGGTATTGGCGTCCGCCCGAAGGGTTACACACGTCTTATGTGCGATTGCCGGTGTGATTTGGCAAGCCGGTGCGGCAAGCGCGCCGCCGCTTTGCACAGATTGGCGGCTCTCTTTGGCTCTCTGACCGCCTGTGACGGCCTGTGAGGGTCTCCAAAAGGCCGTAACGCCAGCCCAACCTAGCCCACAACGGCGCGGGCCCTGGGGCCCGGCCTTAGGGAAGAGCGGGTACGGCTCCTGGGGCCCGCCCTAGCTTTGCGACAAGATCGCGCTTTTGAGTGCTTCGATCGTCTTTTGCAGACTTGGATCGGTCTCAAGCTCGCGCTCGATCTTGCGCACCGCATGCAGAACGGTCGTGTGGTCGCGGCCACCAAACCGCCGGCCAATGTCCGGCAAAGAGCGCACGGTCATCACCTTGGCGAGATACATGGCGATCTGCCGCGGCCCGACGATTTGCTTGGTCCGGCGCTGGGACAGAAGATCCGTCTTTGTCAGGCCAAACTGAAGGGCGGTGGCCCGCTGAATGTCTTCGATTTTCACGCGCGGCGCTTCGGTGTTCGACAGAAGGAAGCCGATCACACCCGCCACCGAGTGCTCGGTCACCGGCACATTGTTGAGCCCGATTTCGGCGATGATCCGGTTGAACGCGCCATCAAGATCGCGGCCATTGGTGCTGATCAGATCAGCAACCTTGTCGAGCACGGCGTCCGACACATCGGCTTGCCCACCTTCGGACTTATAGGCGGCGCGGCGACGCTCAAGCAGCGCTCGGCGCACCGAGCGGTCCATCGCGGCGATCTCGACGACCAACCCTGATGACAGCCGCGACTGCATCCGCGCATCGATCGAGTCGAGCGAGGCGGGCGCCCGGTCGGCGGCAACCACCAGCGTTTTGCCGGCATCGATCAACGTGTTGATCACATGGCAGAATTCGCCTTGGATCGTTTGGCCCGACAGGAACTGAATGTCATCGACCACCAGCACATCGATGGCGCTGAGGGCCTCCTTGTAGTCAACCGCGGCCTTGGTGCGCAGCGAGATGACGAAGTCGCGCATGAATTTTTCGGCCGTCAGATACAAGGTCCGGTGCCCCGCGCCGATCAGCTGGTGCGCAATGGCCTGGCACAGATGGGTCTTGCCGAGCCCGACGCCGCCACGCACGAACAGCACCTTACAGCCCAGAACGGAGCGCTCTTGGGCGATTTGCAGCGCTGCGCGATAGGCGAACTGGTTGGATTCTCCCACCGCGAACGCATCGAACGTGCATTTGGGGTCAAGCGGGGTGCCCGAGGCGCTGCCCGCTTCGCCCGTCACCGTGACGCCGCCGCCGGAGCGGCTTTTGAGGCTGGCGGTCACTTTCTGGCTGCCGCGTTGTCCGCCATCACGCCCGCCGGACCCGTCACCTGCACCCAAAGCTGCGCCCAGACCCGACCCTTTGGCGGTTACGCCATCGGTCCGTGGCGCCGCGCGATTGGTGTTGGCCGGCGCATGGGCCGCCGCCTTCTCATCAAGCGCGGTGGTCGGCCCGAAACTTGGCTTTTTGCGCACGCCCACCGAGCGAACCAGAATGGTGATGCGCTCCACCGGCACGATCGTCTGGCCGTTCGATTGGTCTCCGCTCGCACCTGCCACTGCCGGCTCGGCTTGGGCAGCGCCAGTGGCCGCTTTCTTCGCGCCCGATTTGGACCCTGATTTGGAGCCCGTCTTGGAGCCTGGCGTGGCGCCAGCGGCGTTGCTGGTCTCAAGCGCCCACAGTTCGAGAAGTCGGGTGCCGAAATTGTGTTCGATCCAGTGTTTGAGGAATCGTGTCGCAACCGAAATGACCACATGGCCTTGGCTGCAGGACTCGATTTTCGCGCTGGAGAACCAGGACGTGAAAACATCTTCACCCAATTCGGCGCGCAGGCGCGTTTGCACACGTTTCCAATGGTGCGCGGTGATCAAATCGTTGGGCTCGGGCGGCAAGAAGGACGACATCAAAAATCTCACTTGGGGCAACTGGTTGTCTTGTCGTGTTTCTGGCCCGCTGACGGACTGGCCCACCTAAGGGCTGACCAGCGCATCAGCGCCGCGCCCTCGCACTTTATGCCTCGCTCAAGGCAGGGGCGCGGGCCGCCAGCCTCAAATGGCGAGGCGGGCTCAGGTCGGCCATCGGTGGCCAGAAACAAACATCCAAAACAAGGTGAAACGGTCGCGGGTTCCAACGTGCGGCAGGTGGGTACCTCACACGCGCAGCGCAAAGGGCGCTCGAAACCCCGATGGGCGGCTAAAAAGGGCTAAACCCGCGCTGGAGGCGCGCCGCTCGTCCACGCACCGGCCAGTGCGCCCCCGAAATAATGGGTTTTTGCGGATGATGGAGAGCCGGTTGCCAACCGGCGGCCAGAAAACTGTTCGTTTGGTTGTGAGCACAAGACGTGCATGGTGAATTGGACCTTCATTCGTAACTGGCTTGGGCAGGCAGGCGCCTGAGCTGAGATCACGCGTGCGCTGACAGACCGGACCGCGGGCGACATCTGCCGGCGCGCGTTCCTCGGCGATCCCGGTTCAGGTGCTGCGCTGGGCGGTGCAACGTCTTGGTCGGCGCCAACCCCACCAGTGTGGACCTGTTCGTCCACGGGGGCATAACCCGCCAAACGCTCACCGCGGATCGCATCCGCCTGCCGTTCGTCTTCAAATGAATGATCTTGTCTGTCAGTGCGGCCATCCGGTGCGGCGTCCTCAAACGCCGAAGCCGATTGGCCGGAAACACGCTGCCACACGCTCAGTACCCTCCTGTCGATCTCAGACCGTGCAGATTGCCGCAAACCAACCCACACGCCTCGCTCGCCCAATGGGCGACCGTTCGAGACCTGCCGCAACACGGCGCATCTGGCAGAAACCCTGCCGCAACACGCCACCCCAAGCACACCAGACGCCGAACCGTTGACAGCCCCTGCCAACCGGTGGCGGCATCCGCCACACGGGCCGCTCAACATGAAAGCAACCCGTCACGCCGCGCGCCCGGAACCGGTGACCGTCTCCCAATCACGCCCCGCGTGCGCCGGTCGGTGCCAGCGCCAGGGTGCGACCGGGATCAGCAGCGCGGCAACGGCCCTCCAGCCCTCACCGCGTGCCCGTCACCACCCTTGCTTTGCCCGATGCCTCGGCCAGCGCCCCGATTGGGGTGGCTAGCGACACATGCGGCAGGCAAGGGCCCGGACCCGTATCACTTTCATGGGGGCGACATTGCAGGCCACTCATGGCACGCCACCAATGGCACGCCGCGCATGGCCGCAACCACGCCCCCAACACACGCCTCGCCGGCGCACGTGGACGATTAAGGGGATGCGGCCACAAGGTATCCCGGATCGAGCAGCGTCTCCGCTGTCTCAGCCGAACCCTCACACGCCAAGGCTCCAAAGAGCCCAACCCCACCGGCCAAGGTCGCAAAAGCCGCAAGGCCCGTGACCCAAACCGTCGCCCACGTCTGTGCGACCCGAAGGGCCGCTCACTCCACTTTCGACCCGCCAGCCGTGTGCGTGCCAAGGCCCATGACGGGCCAGACACACCCTCCCCGTTCACGCCCACAGACATCGTCTGCCATGCGGGCGCGTTGCGGGTCGGAGCCAGCAACCTGGGCGAAGCGTCAGGTGCACTATACTGTGCCCTTTACTGACATCTTATAGTCATAAGACCCCAGTCATCTTCGCGCAGTATCCACTCCGGTACAGTTTGGACCGGTTGGGCAAAGCTTCGCCGTAAGCCCGCCACGGTTTTCTCATACCGTAACTTGGCCGGACCGGCTTTGCACTGCGGATGATCTACGGCGGAGCGCCGTCGATGACAGTGTTCTAAACAGGGGGGAGGGGCACATGCAACCCGCCGAAATCGACTCTTTAGGCTTGACTCGGGCCCTTACGCGCACCGTTCCGCGCCCCTGTGGGAAAAGCGCTTTGACTCTTCTCGCTTTTCTGATTTTCGCGCATTTCAAAAAAAAATTTCCGCGCATTTTTGTCCTATGAATGAATCGTTAAAAAAGGCTGTTGAATCAGTCGCCTAGGTGTTTTACCTAGTCATGAAACCTTTTTATCTATTACGTAAACATATGAAATATATAAATAAAACCAAAAATGTGTAATGCAGCATTTTCTTATATAGGCGCTTTTATATATAGCCGCCTAAATGAATCCAGGGTCGCAGGGGCACCTTCCGCTAGGTCAGATGGCCACGTAAGGGCACTCTAATATAGACAACTCGCACCAGCTGTCCGCGCCCACAATTTGAGCAAGAAAAAAGGCCGCAGTGCAACCCACGGCCTTTGTCCTTACGGGAAGTTACGAAGAGGTCAGAAATTGACCTCACGTAAAACTACGCCTCAAGCGCTTTTACTTTCTTGGTCAGGCGAGAAATCTTCCGCGCTGCGGCGTTTTTGTGCACGATGCCCTTGTTGGCAGCACGCACGATCAGCGGCTGCGCATCCTTCAGGGCAGCGCTTGCGGCCGCGTGGTCGCCAGAGGCAACCGCCTCATCGACACGGCGGATAAATGTCCGCATCTTGCTTTTACGATCTCGGTTGACCGCTGTTTTGCGCGCGATCTTGCGCACCGCCTTTTTGGCGGAGGGTGTGTTGGCCATTTTCTGTCCTCGTGTTTGGCACGGTGTTGCGCTGGCCCGGTCCGGCTCTTGGTGGCCATAACCCTGGTATGGGCAAAACCCTTTCAGGATCTGTACCGGGGGAGGTGGTGCGTGGTCGGCAGACGCGGTGGCCGCCGGCCAGAGGGGAACAGTCACCTCCGAGCGATCCCCTGATCACAGGGGACGTGCGGCTTTACGGAGGATTGGCCGCAAGGTCAAGCGGTGCGGGGCGAAAGCCATCACCCCAAACGCACCCGAAAGCCCAAACCCAAACCCTAGCGGTTGCGGAACTGCGCCGAGCGCTTTTCGACAAACGCTTCCATGCCTTCGGCCTGATCTTCGGTCGCAAACAGGCTCTGGAACAGCCGCCGCTCGAACACCAGCCCTGCTGAGAGTGGCATCTCGGCGGCCTGGTTCACCGCTTCCTTGGCCATCATGACGGCCGCATGGGACAGTTCGCCGATCTTGTCTGCGGCCTCGAGCGCGGTGTCCATCAGATCGTCCACCGGCACCACCCGGGCGACGAGCCCGCACGATTCCGCCTCGGCGGCCTCCATGTGCCGGCCGGTCAAAATAAGGTCCATGGCTTTGGCCTTGCCCACCGCATGGGTCAGCCGCTGCGTGCCGCCAATGCCCGGAATGATGCCCAGCGTGATTTCTGGCTGGCCGAACTTGGCCGTGTCGGCGGCGATGATGATGTCGCACATCATCGCCAGTTCGCAGCCGCCACCGAGTGCATAGCCGGCAACAGCGGCGATGATCGGCTTGCGCGCCCGGGCGATGGCCTCGTAGCTCGCCGCATAATCGGCCACATAGCTTTCGGGGTAGCTCAGCTCGGCCATCTCTTTGATGTCCGCGCCCGCGGCAAACGCCCGCTCCGAGCCGGTAACCACGCTCACACCAATGCGTGGGTCCTGATCGGCCTCGGCCAGCGCGGCGGCCAATTCCGCCATCATCTGGGCGTTCAGCGCATTGAGCTGCTGGGTCCGGTTAAGGGTGATGACCAGCACATGGTCACGCTTGTCGGTCAAAATGGTGTCGTACGCCATGGCGCCTCGCTGAGGGGATCGGATGAGATCAGGTGAGAAGGAAAGTCGGGTGCTCTTTAGCGTTGGCAGGTCGGGCAGTAAAAGGTGGATCGCCCCGATTGGACAATGCGCTGCACGGTGCCACGGCAGCCGGTGACGGCATTGGGGCAGGCTTCGCCGAGCCGATCGTAGACACCGAACCGGTGCTGAAAGTACCCCAGCGAACCGTCTGTGTGTTTGTGATCGCGCAAAGACGAGCCGCCGGCCTCGATGGCTTCGGCAATGATCTGAGGGATCACCGCGGCCAGCCGTTCAAGCCGCGCGGTCGGCTTGCCCGCCTTGGTGACGAGCGTGCCGGCCAGCCGTTTGGGCGACAGTTTCGCCCGGCTCAGCGCCTCGCACACATAAATGTTGCCAAGCCCCGCCACCACTTTCTGGTCGAGCAGCGCTGCCTTCAGCGGCGCCCGCTTGCCGGCGAAGGCCGCCGCCAGGTGCTCAGCGCGCAGCGCGTTGCCCATGGGTTCGGGCCCCAGATCGCGGAGCATGGGGTGCTCGTGCCGGCTGGCTGTGGGCGTCGCGAGAAAGAAGCCGAACCGCCTTGGGTCATTATAGACCAGCCGCGCCGGCCCGATGGCGCCGCCCTCAACCTTAAGGACGAGATGATCGTGCGTGCCCAGATCCGAGCGCGGGTGGTGGAACACGCCCGGCACCGCCGTCTCCTCGCCCTGCTCGACCCGCCAGCTGCCCGACATGCCAAGATGGCTGATAAAGGTCTCGCCGCGATCGGTTTCGATCAGAAGATACTTCGCCCGCCGCGTCAGCGCCGTCACGCTGGCGCCCGTCAACCGCTCGGCGAGCCTGTCGGGGAAGGGAAAGCGCAAATCGGCCCGCCGCGCTTCAGCGGCCACAATGCGGGCACCCTCAAGGGCGGGCGCTAACCCCCGGCGAACGGTTTCAACTTCGGGCAGTTCGGGCAAAGTGCGGTTCTCTCAGGCCGGTCAATGGCTTTCGCTTTGGCGAGCGTCCTTAGCGTGTCATCCCGGACGCCGAAAGGCGATCCGGGATCTGCCGGTGCCACGGGCGAATTGGATGCCGGCTCAAGGCCGGCATGACAGCTTCGGGTGCCGGACCATTCATCATGCGTCAATACAACCATCACGGCCCATGGCGCGTCGCCGCGCCCTTGTCTATGTAGGGCGGCGAATAGCCAGAGCAGGATCATTTCATGACCGATATCGGCAATACCTTCGGCGACCGGACCATCTCCGTTGAAGACAAGCAACCCCTTGTCGATGACGTCTTTCACAAGGTCGCCAGCCGCTACGATCTGATGAACGATCTGATGAGCGGCTTCCTCCACAGGCTGTGGAAGGATGCGATGGTCACCAAGGTACGCCCGCGCAAAAGCGGCAAGCCTTTCAAGGCGATCGACGTGGCTGGCGGCACCGGCGACATCGCGTTTCGGCTTGTGGACGCCGCGCGCGGTAACGCCCAAGTCGACGTCGTCGACATCAACGCCTCAATGCTCGATGTCGGCCGCGAGCGCGCCATCAAACGCGGTCTTGAGGAGAAAGTCAGCTTCCATGAGGGCAATGCCGAGGCGCTCGAGCAGCCCGATGGCGCCTATGAGGCCTACACGATCGCCTTTGGCATCCGGAACGTGCCGCGCATCGATCTGGCCCTGTCCGAGGCGTACAGGGTGTTGCGGTTCGGTGGCCGGTTTGCGTGCCTCGAATTCTCCAAGGTCGATGTGCCGGGCTTTGACGCGGTCTACAACGCCTATTCCGACGCGGTGATCCCGAAGCTCGGTTCCATGGTGGCCGGTGACGAAGACAGCTACCGCTACCTCGTTGAATCCATCCGCCAGTTCCCTAACAAGGCGCGCTTTGCGGCCATGATCGAAGATGCGGGCTTCAAGCGGGTGGAGACCATCTCGTATTCAGGCGGCATCGCGGTCCTGCACACGGGCGTGAAGCTCTAGCCGCCATGCTGCGCACGCTGCCCGCCCTGTTCAGGCTTGCCCGCGCCGGCTTTGTGATGGCGCGCGAAGGGGTGTTTTCGGGCGTCGAGGTCGAACTGACGCCGCCGCCGGCGCACCTGCCGCTGCGGATCGCCAACCTGATCGCGCGCCGGCAAAGCGAAGAGACAACGCGCGCGCACCGCATTTCCAATGCGCTGGAGAGGCTGGGGCCCTCTTACATCAAGCTTGGCCAGTTCCTCGCCACTCGGCCCGACCTGGTCGGCATGGCCGTGGCCCGCGACTTGGAGACCTTGCAGGATTCCCTGCCCTCGATGCCGCTTGATAAGGCCGAGGCCCGGATCGAGGAGGCTCTGGGCCGCCCGGTGGGCGATATGTTCGAAAGCATCGAGCCCGCGCTTGCCGCCGCCTCCATCGCCCAGGTCCACAAGGCGGTCACGCTTGACCCGCACACCGGGGCGCGCGCCGAAGTGGCCGTTAAAGTGCTGCGCCCGGGCGTCGAAGCGCGCTTCGCCCGCGATCTGCACACCTTCTACATTGCCGCGCGGCTTCTCGAGCGCATGGTCTCCAAACTGCGCCGGCTGCGGCCGGTTGCTGTGGTCGACACGCTGGCCGAAAGTGTCCGCCTTGAGATGGACCTGCGCATGGAGGCCGCCGCGCTCGCCGAGATGGCCGACAATGTGAAGGCCGATCAAGGCTTCCGCGTGCCTTCCGTCGATTGGGACCGCTCGGGCGCCCAGGTGCTGACGATCGAGTGGATCGATGGCCGCAAACTATCTGACGTGGACGGCATCCGCGCCGACGGGCACGATCTGCAAAAGCTTGGCGCGACGATCATCCAAAGCTTCCTGCGTCACGCGATGCGTGACGGGTTCTTCCACGCCGATATGCACCCCGGCAATCTGTTCATCGAACCCGATGGCACGCTGGTCGCGGTCGATCTGGGCATCACCGGGCGCCTTGGCCTCGCGGAGCGGCGCTTCCTCGCCGAGATCTTGTTTGGGTTCATCACCCGCAATTACCGGCGCACCGCAGAGGTGCATTTTGAGGCCGGCTATGTGCCCGCGCACCATGATGTTGACAGTTTCGCCCAGGCGCTGCGGGCGATTGGCGAACCGATCCATGGCCGCAACGCCTCGCAGATTTCCATGGGCCGACTGCTGACGCAGCTGTTCGAAGTCACCGACCTGTTCGACATGCGCACCCAGCCGCAGCTGATCATGCTGCAAAAGACCATGGTGGTGGTCGAAGGCGTGGCGCGGACGCTCGATCCCAACCTCGATATCTGGAAAACGTCCGACCCGGTGGTCTCCGAATGGATCCGGGGCAACCTGTCGCCCATCAAGCAGGCCGAAGAGGTGGCCAAATCCGCCGTCACCGCCGCCCGGCTGATCTCGGACGCGCCGGACATGATGATGAAGCTGCAGCGCATCGCCAATGCGTACGATCCTGAAGCCCCCGGAGCATCGAGCGACAAGAACCAGTCGCCGGTCTGGCTTTGGCCAACGGCGCTGGTGGCGTCAGCCGTTGTGATCGGGGTTGCACTGGTGGTCGCGTGATCGACCGGTTCGCCGGCAACCCGGTCACGTCAGTCATGGCCGCGCCTGAGGCGGCCATCCATCCCTGGCGAGCTCCGCCCATAGAAGCTGGTCGATCCCGCGGATGGATACTCGGGTCAGGCCTGAGGATGACGGAATACCGGCAGACAGATGACACAGTCTCGGCTCTCGCCTAAAACCACCCCATGTTGATCGACCAAACCCTCGCCGGAAAAGCCATCCTTCTGGTCATCACCGGCGGCATTGCGGCCTACAAGACGCCCGATCTGGTGCGCCGGATGCGCGAGCGCGGCGCCACGGTGCGCGTGATCATGACCGAGGGCGCGCAAGGCTTCATCACCCCGCTGACGCTGGGCGCGGTCTCAGGACAACCTGTTTTCACCGCCCTCTGGGATCGCGATGCCGAGCACGATATCGGCCATGTCCGCCTCGCGCGGGAGGCCGACTTGATCATCGTGGCGCCGGCATCCGCCGACTTCCTCGCCAAGATGGCCGGTGGGCTCGCCGACGATCTCGCCTCGACGGTCATGCTGGCCGCCGACGCCCCGGTGCTGGCAGCCCCGGCGATGAACCCCAAAATGTGGACCCATCCGGCAACCCAGCGCAACGTCGCCACGCTGCGCGGCGACGGCATCCAGTTCATTGGTCCCGAGGTTGGCGAAATGGCGGAAAGCGGCGAAGCGGGGCTGGGCCGGATGAGCGAGCCGATGGACATCGCCATCGCCGCCGAGCAGCATTTCGCGACGCCGCGCGAGGAAGGTCCCCTATGGGGCAAGCATGTGCTGATCACCGCCGGCCCGACCCACGAGCCGATCGATCCGGTGCGGCTGATCGTCAACCGCTCCTCGGGTAAGCAGGGCTACGCGCTGGCGCAGGCCGCCCATCGGGCTGGCGCGACGGTGACCTTGGTGTCCGGGCCAACGAGCCTCGAAGCGCCAGCGGGCGTCACCCTCAAGCCTGTCCAGACGGCCCGCCAAATGCTGGCGGCCGTCGAGGATAGTTTGCCGGCTGATATTGGGATTTTCGCCGCCGCGGTCGCCG
The DNA here is from genome assembly GCA_019192585.1 of Devosiaceae bacterium MH13. Classification (GTDB taxonomy): domain Bacteria; phylum Pseudomonadota; class Alphaproteobacteria; order Rhizobiales; family MH13; genus MH13. The sequence goes on along the minus strand of JAHCMG010000292.1, from coordinate 3,411 downwards.
ATTGGCGGGTGGCGGACGCGAGCGATGCAAAGATCAAGAAGGATGGCTCCGGCCAGCCGCCAACTTTGAGACTGACCGAGAACCCGGACATTCTCGCCACCATCGCCACGTCAGACAAACGCCCGAAATTGCTAATGGGGTTCGCTGCCGAAACAAATGATGTTGAAGCCAATGCCATCGCCAAACTGGCGCACAAGGGCTGCGACTATATCGTCGCCAACGATGTCAGCCCCAAGTCCGGCGTGATGGGCGGTGACGCCAACACCGTCTCCGTCGTCACCGGCTCGGGCGTTGAGCGCTGGCCGACGATGGGCAAGGCGGATGTCGCGGAGAAGCTCGTGGCCCGGCTCGCCGCCGACCTTAAAGCTGACCTCAGAAGCACCGATGGTTGAGGTTGCGCTGAAGCAACTGCCCCATGCCCAGGGGCTGGATTTGCCAAGCTATGCAACCGACGGCGCGGCCGGCGCTGATCTGCGCGCGGCGGTGGATGCGGACCTCGTGCTCGCGCCAGGTGAACGGGCCTTGGTGCCCACGGGCCTGCAGATCGCACTGCCGGCAGGTTATGAGGCGCAGGTCCGACCACGGTCGGGGCTCGCAGCGAAGAACGGCATTACGGTGCTCAACACGCCGGGGACGGTGGATGCGGACTATCGCGGCGAGATCCACGTCATCCTCGTCAACTTAGGCGCCGAAGCTTTTGCGGTCACGCGCGGCATGCGCATTGCGCAGATGGTCGTGGCGCCAGTTGTGCAGGCCCGTTTCACGCTCGCCGAAACCTTGCCAGACAGCGCGCGGGGGGCTGGCGGGTTCGGGTCGACGGGAACCGGCTGACAAAGCGGGCTTCCTCCCGCCAAAGCGCCTGAAACCATCCCTTACCGCAAAATGGTTGCGTCAATACCGGCCTGTGCGCGGTTCCATACCAAGTGACCCCAGTCGCTTTGCACGCTCAAACCTCGCGATTTTGGCGGCAGATCCCTACCTTCAGCGCCATGTAGACAGACGCGTAGCGGCAGCTAGGGCCGCGCGCACAGCGCTCTTGGAGATTGATCATGACTGCTTTCAAACCCGTCACGTCCGCGGATCAGCGCACGCCCGGTCGTGGCCGTATCTTCGGCTCGATCAGCGACACCATCGGCGATACGCCGCTGGTGCGCCTTGATAAGCTGGCCAAAGCCAACAAAGTGCAGGCCGACCTCGTCGCCAAGCTTGAATTCTTCAACCCGATCGCTTCAGTGAAGGACCGTATCGGCGTTGCCATGCTCAACGCGCTCGAAGCGCAGGGCAAGCTTAAGGACGACACCGTGCTGGTGGAGCCGACCTCCGGCAACACGGGCATCGCGCTGGCCTTTGCCGCCGCGCAGCGTGGCATCCGGCTCATTTTGGTCATGCCCGAGAGCATGTCCATCGAGCGCCGCAAGATGCTGGCTCTTCTCGGCGCGGAGCTCGAGCTGACCGAAGCGGCCAAAGGCATGAAGGGCGCCATCGCCCGCGCTGATGAGTTGGCGGCCTCGATCCCCGGCGCGATCATCCCGCAGCAGTTCGAAAACCCGGCCAACCCGCAGATCCACCGCGACACCACCGCCGAAGAGATCTGGAACGACACCCGCGGCGAGATCGACATCCTGGTCTCCGGTATCGGCACCGGCGGCACCATCACCGGCGTGTCCGAAGTGCTCAAAACCCGCCTGCCGAACCTGCATGTGGTCGCCGTGGAGCCCGAGGATTCCCCGGTTCTGTCCGGCGGCAACCCCGGCCCGCACAAAATTCAGGGCATTGGCGCGGGCTTCGTGCCCGGCGTCCTGAACACCGAGGTCTATGACGAGGTCGCCCAGGTCTCCAACGATGATGCGCTGGCGATGGCCCGCGAGGTGGCACGCACCGAAGGCGTGCCGGTGGGCATCTCATCGGGTGCCGCGTTGGTCGCCGCGATCCGCCAGGGTCAGAAGCCGCAGAACGCTGGCAAAACGATCGTGGTGATCATTCCATCGTTCGCCGAGCGCTACCTGTCGACGGCCCTGTTTGAAGGGCTTGTCTAGCGCGCGCTTTGCGGTAGCTTCGCCGGTGCCGAGTCGCCTCGGCGCAAGAAGCAAGACGGCAAAAGCCGCGTAAAGGGAGGGCGTTCTTCGGAACAAGCGCGTCCGCCATTTTCTCGACCCGCCCACCGCAAGGAGGGCGGGTTTTTTCTTGGCCGCCATCGTCTGTGGCAGACACGCCGAGCTTCGGGTTTGCCCCCAGTGCGTGGCACGGCCGAGGGTGCTACCAAGTCGGGCGCAGCTTAAGCCCGTTAGGGCCTCCAAGGAGACCGCAGCGCTGGACCTTCTCGTTTTCTCCGATCTTGATGGCACGCTTCTCGATCATGCGACCTACAGCTGGGAGGCCGCGCGACCTGGGCTTGAGCGGCTTGGCCAGCTTGGCGCCGGGCTTGTGTTGGCCAGCAGCAAAACGGCAGCCGAAATCCGGTCCTTGCAGCACGAGATCGGCTGCGCCCACTGGCCGGCCATCGTTGAAAATGGCGCCGGTATCCTTTGGCCGAACGACGAGCGCGCAGGCCAGCCCCAAGGCGGCACCGACTATGCCCGCCTCCGCGCCATTTTGGATGACTTGCCTACGCCCATGCGTGGCGAGGGTGGCTTTGAAGGGTTTTCTGACATGGAAGCCGCCCGCGTCGCCGACCTCACAGGGCTGACGCCGGAGAAAGCAGCGCTCGCCAAAACGCGCCAGCACAGCGAGCCGGGCCTTTGGCACGGCGATGCGCAAGGGTTGGAAGCCTTTTTGGCAGCGCTCGAGCGGGCAGGCGTTCACGCACGGCGGGGTGGGCGCTTTCTGACCCTCTCCTTTGGCACCACCAAAGCGCAGGCGATGGCCCAGGTCGTCGCTGCCCTCAAGCCCAAAACCACGATAGCCTTGGGGGACGCGCCCAACGATTTGGAGATGATCGAGGCTGCCGATCATGGGGTAATCGTGCACAACCCCCATGCACCACCCATCGAGACCTTGCCGTCCGAGAGGCACGCAGGCACGATCCGAACCCAATTGGCCGGGCCCGCCGGTTGGTCTGAGGCGATCGTCCACCTGACCGACGGCATGATCACCACCGCGCCCAACGCAGTGAAAGAGTGCTGAGGCCCATGGCCGATTTTCATCAAAACGGAAACATCACCACGCTGCACGATCTGCGCCAGCGTAGTGCCGACGATCTCGCGCACGAAGTGTCCGTCCTGGCCGCCTCACGCAAGGTGACCCTCATCCTGCCGTGCCTCTATTCCGAGCTCGAAGGTCCGGCCATGCCGGGCATCCTCGCTGAGCTGTCGAAGGTCCGGTACCTGCACCGGATCATCATCGGGCTCGATGCCGCGAGCGAAGAGCAGTATCGCAAGGCGCGCAGTTTCTTTTCCGCCTTGCCGCAAGACC
>JAHCMG010000291.1 GCA_019192585.1 Devosiaceae bacterium MH13 | reverse complement strand
CTTCACGGTGCTTGAAGGGATCGACATCCAGGTCGGCCGGACGGGGGCGCTGACGCCCGTCGCCAAGCTTAAGCCTGTCACCGTTGGTGGCGTCGTGGTGTCCAACGCAACGCTGCACAATGCCGACTATATTGCCGGGCGCGGCAATGATGGCCTGCCGATCCGCGAAGGGCGGGACTTGCGCGTCGGTGACACGGTGATTGTGCAGCGGGCCGGCGACGTGATCCCGCAGATCGTCGATGTGATGCTCGATAAACGCCCGGATGGCGCGGCGCCTTTTGCGTTCCCCACCGTCTGCCCGGCCTGCGGCAGTCATGCCGTCCGCGATATGGATGCCAAAGGCGCGGAAGACAGCGTGACGCGCTGTACGGGCGGGCTGATCTGTCCCGCGCAGGCGGTCGAGAAGCTCAAGCACTTTGTCTCGCGCAATGCGCTCGACATTGAAGGGTTGGGCGACAAGCAGGTTGAGGCCTTCTTTGAGGAAGGCCGGATTGCGAACGCTGCGGACATCTTCACGCTCGAGGCGCGCGACGCCCGGTCGCTCAAAAAGCTCAAAGATCGTGACGGCTGGGGTGCCACCAGTGTTGCGAACCTTTGGGCCGCGATCAATGAGCGGCGCACCGCTCCCTTTTCGCGGTTCTTGTTCGCGCTTGGGCCGCGCCATGTGGGCGAGACCACCGCGCGTGTGCTGGCCCGGCACTACCGGTCTTTTGAGGCGTTCCGCGCGTCGATGCAGGCTGCCGCAGCAGGCGATGCCGACGCGCAGGCGGAACTGATCAGCATTGATGGGATTGGCGAGACGGTTGCGGCGTCGCTGCGCGATTTCTTCGGCGAAGGCCAAAACGAGCGGGTGATCGACGCGCTTGTTGAGCAGATGACCATCGAAGATGAGGTCTTCGAAGCGCTCGATAGCCCCGTGGCGGGCAAGACGGTCGTCTTCACGGGCTCGCTTGAGAAAATGACCCGCGATGAGGCGAAGGCCATGGCCGAGCGGTTCGGCGCCAAGGTCTCTGGCTCGGTTTCGAAGAAAACCGATCTGGTGGTGGCCGGCCCCGGCGCGGGATCGAAGCTGACCAAGGCCCGCGATCTCGGTGTTGAGACCACCGATGAGGATGGCTGGTTTGCTTTGGTCGGTGTGGAGCCGGCCGCGAACTAGGTCCGGGTTGCCGCGCTAGCCGGCCTTTAGCGGCGCGCAAGCGCGTTCGAGATACGCAAGGTCCTCGCCCTCAAGGTGCGGCGCGATGGCATCGTGCACATCGGCGTGGAAGGCGTTGAGCCAGGTGATCTCGTCGCGCAGCATCAGCGTGGTGTCGATCAGTTTGGGCTCAAACGGGGCGCGGGTGATGGTCTCAAAGCCCAGCATCGGTTGGTCGCCGCCGACATCTGTCTCCTCGGTGACCAGCACGAGGTTCTCAAGCCGGATGCCGAAGGCACCCTCCCGGTAGTAGCCCGGCTCGTTTGAGAGCAGCATACCTGGCTCAAGCGCCACGTGGCCTTGTTTGGCGATCCGCGCGGGCCCCTCATGGACGCCAAGATAGCTGCCCACACCGTGGCCGGTGCCATGGGCGAAGTCGAGGCCGGCTTGCCACAGAAACTGGCGGGCCAGGGTATCGAGATGCGCGCCCGACGTGCCCTTGGGGAACCGCGCACGGGCGAGGGCGATGTGGCCCTTAAGAACCAGTGTGTAGCAGCGGCGGTGCTCGTCGCTGGGCTCGCCGACGGGGAGCGTGCGGGTGATGTCGGTCGTGCCATCGAGATATTGGCCGCCGGAATCTGTCAGGTACAGGCTGCCGGGCGTGATGGGCGCGTTGCTTTGCGTCGTCACGCGGTAGTGGACGATGGCCCCATTGGCGCCAGCGCCCGAGATCGTGGTGAAAGCGATGTCCCGCAACGCGCCGGTCTCGATGCGGAACGCCAACAGCTTCTCGGCCGCGGCGATCTCATCAAGCTGACCCTTTGGTGCCTCGCGTTCGAACCAGGCTAGGAAACGGGTCACGGCCACACCGTCGCGCACATGCGCCGCTCGCGCGCCTGCTTGCTCGGTGGCGTTCTTGCGCGCGCGTAGGGGCTCCATCGGGTCGGACGCCTCATGGAGGGTTGCGCCTGCATCCTTCAACGTGTCGGCGACCTTCTTGGAAACCGTCGCCGGGTCGACCATCACCTTGGCGCCTTGGCGGCCGAGCGCCTCAAGTGCGCTTTCGAACGAGCCGGTCTCGTGGACCTCGACAGTGCCTTCGAGCTGTGCCGACGCTTCGCTTGTGAGTTTGCCAGGGTCGACGAAAAGCTGCGCGCGCCCATCGGCGCCGATCAGCGCGTAGCTGAGAAACATGGGCTTTTGCGGTACGTCGCTGCCGCGCAGATTGAAAAGCCACGCATTGCCGTCCGCTTGCGGCAGCACCACCGTGTCGCAGCCCGCGTCAGACACTTTGCTGGCGATGGCGCTTATCTTTTCGCCGTGCGGTTGGCCCGCATAGCGCAGGGGATGCGGCACGATCGGCGCGTCCGGGCGCCCGGGCTGATCAGCCCAAAGGCGGTCGATCAGGTTGCCCTCGGTTGGCACCAGTGTTCCGCCGGCTTTCGCGATCGCTGCCTCGATGCGTTTGATGCCCCGTATAGTGTGAAGCCAAGGGTCAAACCCGATGCGCTGGCCGGTCAGATCAAGCCCAGCAAGATAGGCGCTGACCGGGTTTTCGGTCATATCGTCGGGCGTGAAGGCAGGCCCGATCGTCTGGGCGCGGACTTGCAGTGTGTAGCGCCCATCGGTGAACACGCGCGCTTCCTCGCGCAGCACCACCAAAAAGGCGTTCGAGCCGGTGAAGCCTGTGAGCCAGGCGACCCGCTCGGCATATCCGGGCAGATACTCGCTCTGGTGCTCATCGGTGCGCGGAACCAGCAGCCCATCAAGCCCTTCGCGCTCAAGCAGCGCACGCAGCGCGGCCAGCCTCTCAGGGCCGTGCTCGCGCTCGCTGATGTCCTCGTAATCCTGGCTGGGCGTCGTGGCGGTCATGCGAAATCCTGAACTTAGTGTGCACTGCATCATGCGCGTGGCGCAGAGCTGCCTTGAGCGTCTCGGTCTACCTGACTTCCGTGCAAGGGGCCATCTTCTGAGCGTCTCCCCCCTGAGACACAGATGAAAGTCCACTTCAAAGGAGCGCGCCTTATGGCTGCCTTCACATCCGATGCGCCGCAACGGCTGCTGACCCACCCGCTTTTCCGCTCACCGATGATCCGTTCCGCGTTCGACCGCGCAATCTCGGCGAAGATGGTTCGCGCAGAGCAGCAGGTTGCTGAGCATGTTGCCGAGACCGAACGGGCGCAGAAGCCGCGCCAACAGTTTGACCTCGATGCGGCCATTGTCGGTCCGAAAGGCATCTACGCCTGGCCGTACTAACGCCTGAGGCGTTTACCGCTTCATGAGCAGAAGGGCGCTCCACTCTCCGTGGTGGATGCGCTTTAGGGGCACCAAGCCAACCTGCCGGTAGCGGGCCAAGACGGCCCGCTCCTGGTGGCGCATTAGGCCCGAAAGGATCACCGCGCCGCCTGGGACCAGTGACGCCGACAGCGGGCTTGCGAGCGCGATCAAGGGCCCAGCTAAGATGTTGGCGATGATGCAGTCATAAGGCGCGCGGGCGCGCGCATGCCCCTGCATGCCGTCGGCGTAGCGGGCGGTTACCTGCGGCGCGACGTGGTTGAGCTGCGCGTTCTCAGCGGTGATCGCCACCGAAACCGGATCGATATCCGTCGCCATGACCTTTGCTTTGGTCAGCTTGGCCAGCGCGATGGCGAGGACGCCGGTCCCCGTCCCGAGGTCGAGGGCGTTTTGGATCGCATAGCGGGCGCCGAGCCACTCGATTAGCTCCAAACAGCCAAGCGTTGTGCCGTGGTGGCCCGTGCCGAAGGCGCGGCTTGCCTCGACGCGGATGCCGATATCCGTCGGCCCCACGGCATCCCGGGCATGAAGGCCATAGACCACAAACCGGCCGGCCCGGATCGCTTGCAGCCCCTCTAGGCTCGCGGTGACCCAATCCACCTCATCAAGCTGTTCAACCGCCAAGGGCGCGGCGAAGGCATCCGAGCCGAGCGCGTCGCGGATGTCATCTGTGAACGCGCCAGTGCCCGTGCCCTCGCGGTAGAGGTCGACGAGCCACTGCGCGTTCTCTTCATCTTCGAAATGCGCCACCGGCAAGCCCTGAGCTTCAAAGGCTGCGGCGAGCAGGTCAGCGATCCGCTCGGCTTCCTGGCGATGCGGAACGGTTAGTGTGGCCTTAAGTGTCGGCACTGTCTGGGCTATCCTGTTCTTGAGAGGCGGGCGTCGTCGTCTCGGGTTCGGCCTTTTGCGGCGGCGGGCCGAACAGGAACACCGTGGCGCCCGCGCCTGGTTTGAACTGCGACCCCAGCGCCGGCGAGATAAACCCGCCCTTCGCGCCGACAGCAAACAGGATCTGGGCGTCCTCGCGCTGCTCCTTGAGCGTGTCGAACGTGTAGGCGTCGCTAAGCTTGGTCCGCTGGATCGTCCATCCATCTGCGAGCATGCGAGCCTCCGCCTCCGTTTCTGATAGCGACGGTTTGAACAGCTTCTGGCCGCTCACGGTTGTCGAAAACTCTTCGGCCTCGCGTCGTTCCTCCCTGCCGAGCCGGAACACCCGCGAGCGGCCCAGTTCCGGGCCGAAATCCGTGGAGACCAGCGCATTGTAGGCATCATTGTCGGTGGTCGCGAGCAGCGTGCCGTAACGCGAGAGGTCGAGATGGTGCTCGGCTGCCTCCGACAGGATCTCGCCATAATAGGTCGGAAAACCCGCCTGCCGGGCATCGAACAGGCGTGACCGGTTCCGATCGACGATCAGCAACGGCAGGCCCGAGGCCTTGAGCTTCTCAGCCAGCGCCAACGAGAACTTATTGGCGCCCACGATCAAGAACCCATCGGGCTCGTCGGACGTGATCCCGAGCATGCGCGCCAAGGGCTTGAGCGAGAAGCCGTGCAGGATCACGGTGACAAGGACCACCAGGAAGGCGAGGGGCGCCAAGCGGGCGCCGTCTTCGATGCCGACCTGCACCAATGTGCCGGCAAACAGGCCGGAGACGGCCACCGCGACCACGCCGCGCGGGGCGATCCAACCGACAAGCAAGCGCTCACGCAAGGACAGTTCCGTGCCGATGGTTGCGAGCAAGATGGCAACCGGGCGCACGACGAACAGGAGCACCACCAGGTAGGCCCCATCGCGCCAGCTGAGCGAGGCGATATCGGCGACGGTGATGCTGGCCGTCAGGACGATAAAGAGGCCTGACACAAGGATCACCGTCATGATCTCTTTAAAGCGGCGCAGATCGGTGAAGCTAGCGAGTTTCGCGTTGGCCAGCACGATCCCCATCACCGTCATGGTGACAAGGCCCGCCTCGGCGAGCACGGCATCGGTCGCCGCGTAGCCAGCCAAGACCGCAACCAGCAAGATGGGCGCTTTGAGATAGTCCGGGACGAGGCCTCGGGCGAAGGCGATTGCCAGAAGCCGCGTTAGCAAAAAGCCGCCGATGACGCCCACAAGAAGGGCCAGAAGCACTTGCAAGGCGATGGCTGATGCGGGGTCGCCGCTTGAGAGTGCGACCACCACCTCAAAGGCGATAACGGCGAACAGTGCGCCGATCGGGTCGACGACGATCGCTTCCCACCGCAGAACTGAGGCGGTGCGGCTCGGCAGTTTGGCCTGGCGCAGCAACGGCATGATCACCGTGGGGCCGGTCACCACCATGATGCCAGAGAAAACGATGGCCGATGGCCAAGACAGGCCGCCAATGTAGTGGGCGGCGAGGCTGCCCAGCACCCAAACCAGTGGCGCGGCGAAGATGATGATGCGGCGGACGGCCTTTGCGGTGCCCCTGATCTCCGCGAAGTTCAGGGTCATCCCGCCTTCAAACAGGATGATCGCGACGGCCAACGCGACAAAGGGCTTGAGAAGGTCGCCGAAATCGCCCGCTGGGTTCACCAAACCCGTTGCCGGCCCGGCGAGAAGGCCGGCAAGCAGCAGCAGAACGATGGCTGGGATCTGCGTTCGCCAAGCGATCCACTGGGCGCCGATGCCCAGTGTGCCGATCAGCGCGATGGTGGTGACGGTGTCGTGCACGACCCAGCGAGACCGCGCCTAGCCGGCCTGCGAGTGCGGCGAGACGAAGCTGTCGACCACCTTCTTGCGGCCCGCCTTGTCGAAATCGATGGTCAGTTTGTTGCCCTCGATGGTCGCGATGTGCCCGTAGCCGAACTTTTGATGGAAGACCCTGTCGCCGATCGCATAGCTCGACGAGGTTTCGGTGACCGACCGGGCCACGAGGTCACCATCGATGGTGATTGGGCCCGATGAGGGCCGTCGGCCCGTGCCGCGCGCGGCCTGCGCGCGTTGCCAGCCGGGCGTTTTGTAGGCGCTTTCCATTTCTACCGGCCGGTCGAAGCGGCTGGCGCCATAGTTGCCATAGCCCCGCGCGCCGTAGCCGCCATAGCTCGACGTCTGCTCGATCACATCGACATGCGCTTCGGGCAGCTCATCGAGAAACCGCGAGGGTATGGACGACTGCCACAGCCCGTGGATGCGTCGGTTCGACGAGAACCACAGTTTGGCCCGGCGGCGCGCGCGGGTCAGCCCGACATAGGCGAGGCGACGCTCCTCTTCGAGGCCGGCGCGGCCGTTCTCATCGAGCGAGCGTTGCGAGGGGAACAGCCCTTCCTCCCAGCCGGGCAGGAAGACGGTGTCGAACTCGAGCCCTTTGGCCGCGTGCAGCGTCATCAGCGTGACGGCGTCTTCGTTTTCTTGGTTCTCGACATCGGCGACGAGCGCGATGTGTTCGAGAAAGCCTGCCAGGTTCTCGAACTCTTCCATCGAGCGGATCAGCTCTTTGAGGTTTTCAAGCCGCCCGGGCGCTTGGGGCGAGGTATCCTCCTGCCACATGCGGGTGTAGCCGCTTTCATCGAGCACGATCTCGGCGAGTTCAGTGTGCGGCAGCGTTTCCAGTGCACCCCGCCAGCGGTCGAAATCGGCGATCAGGTTCCGCAGAGCCGTGCGGGCCTGTGGGCGCAGCTCTTCGGTTTCGCTCATCAGGCGCGCTGCCGCCAACGGCGACATGTTCTCGCCACGGCTCAGCGCGTTGATCTTGCGCACCGTCGTGTCGCCAAGGCCACGCTTAGGGACATTGACGATCCGCTCAAACGCCAGCCCATCTTCGGGCTGGGCGATGACCCGCAGATAGGCCAGCGCGTCGCGGATTTCCTGGCGCTCGTAAAAGCGCGGGCCGCCGACAACGCGGTAGCTGAGGCCGAGCGTGAAGAAGCGATCTTCGAACTCGCGCATCTGGGCTGAGGTGCGCACCAGTATGGCCATCTCGTTGAGCGGATGGCCCTTGCGCTGCAGCTGCTCGATCTCTTCGCACACGGCACGGGCTTCTTCTGAGGAGTCCCAGGCTGATGCGACCGTGACTTTCTCTTCGCTCTCGCCATCGTCGGGCGTCACATCGGTGAACAGCGTCTTGCCGAGCCGATCTTCATTGTGCGCGATCAGGTGTGAGGCGGCGGCCAGAATGGGCGATGTGGAGCGGTAATTGCGCTCGAGGCGGATGACCGTGGCGCCCGGAAAGTCGCGCTCAAAGCGCAAAATATTGTCCACTTCCGCGCCGCGCCAGCCATAGATCGACTGATCATCATCGCCAACGCAGCAGACATTGGGTTTGTCGTCGCCCGTGCCCTGCGCGAGCAGCCGCAGCCACAAATATTGGGCGACGTTGGTGTCTTGGTACTCGTCGACCAGGATGTAGCGGAAGCGCCGATGGTACTCGGCAAGAATGTCCGGATTGTCCTGGAACAGCTTGATCGGCTTGGTCAGAAGGTCGCCAAAATCGACCGCGTTGAGCACCGCGAGGCGCTCTTGGTAGGCGGCGTAAAGATCGATCCCTCGTCCGTTGGCGAACGAGCCGTCGGCCGCAGGCACTTGTTCGGGACTGAGGCCACGGTTCTTCCAGCGGTCGATGTGCGAAGCAAGCTGGCGGGCCGGCCAGCGCTTCTCGTCGATGTTTTCGGCTTGCAGAAGCTGTTTGAGGAGCCGGATCTGATCGTCGGTGTCCAGGATCGTGAAGCTCGACTTCAGCCCCGCCAGTTCGGCGTGATAGCGCAGGATGCGCGTACCCAGCGCGTGGAAGGTGCCAAGCCATGGCATGCCCTCGACCGCCGCCCCGATCATCGAGCCGATGCGCTGCTTCATCTCGCGGGCGGCTTTGTTGGTGAAGGTCACCGCCATGATCTGGCCTGGCGCAGCACGGCCCGTCCCAAGGATGTGCGCGATGCGCGTGGTCAAAACCCGGGTCTTGCCGGTGCCGGCGCCCGCGAGCACCAGAACGGGGCCATCCAAGGTCTCAACGGCCCGCAGCTGTTCGGGGTTGAGGCCTTCGAGCCATGGCGCGCCGGCTCCCGCTGCCGCCAAGGCGCGCGCGGCGATGCCACCGGACTTTCGAGCGGGAAGGGGCGCAGGGTCGGACATGCGGTTGGGGCGCTTAAGCTGAGGATCGATTCGGCAAGGTTAGAGACTAGACCGGCGGGTGGCGCCTGTCGCTTGTTCTCTTAGCGTTCCTCA
>JAHCMG010000030.1 GCA_019192585.1 Devosiaceae bacterium MH13 | reverse complement strand
CGTGTGGCTGCTGAATTCGAAGCGCCAGCGGAGCGAGCAGACATCGGCCGTGCGATGGTTGGCCATGCCTGAGGCCGCAGCCCAGCTTCCGCAGGTCGCCGTTCCGGCCGACCCACCGCCCCGGCGCCGGCCGCCTCGGCTCGTTCCGGTTCTCGAACGCCGCCAGAAGGTCGCGGACTGGGAACGGATCAGCGTCTATCTCGGCAGCTTGGTCGCAGCGGGCCTTTTGTCCGTCCTCATCATGGCGGCGGTCGGTGTGCCACCAAGCGACCTGGCGAGAGAAATCTCGGCGGTGGTGTTTTCGAGCCCCCGCACCTTTGCGTCCGTCCTCGCGCAGGCCGCCCCGTTTGCCATTGCGGGCCTCGCCACCGCCATCGCCTTCAGGGCCCGCTTCTGGAACATCGGCCTTGAGGGGCAGATGATTTTTGGCGCCATCTGCGCCTCCGTCATCGCGCTCTACGATGTCGGCCCTGAGGCGCTGCGGCTGCCCCTCATGGCCGTTGCGGCCGCGCTCGGCGGCATGCTGTGGATCGCCGGCCCGGGCGCGCTGAAGCTTAAGCTCGGCGTCAACGAAGTGATCACGACGCTGCTGCTCAACTACATCGCCTTCAACGTGCTGCTGCACCTGCTCTACGGGCCCTGGCAGGATCCGGTCAGCCGTTTTCCGCACACAGAGCTGTACGATGCAGCTGAGAAACTGCCCTCGCTTGGCTGGCAAAACCTGACCTGGGCACTGCCGATCGCTGGCGTTCTGACACTGATCTTATGGTGGCTGTTCTCGGTGAGCCGCGTTGGCTACCTGATCGACGTTCTCCGCTCCAACCAGCAGATGGCCTTTGCCATGGGCGTTCCCGTCGCAGCGCTTTCGATTGGGGCGATCCTCGCGTCCGGCGCGGCGGGCGGCCTGACGGGTTTCGTCATCTCGGCGGGCATCGAAGGCCGCATGACGCAAGACTTCTTCACCGGCTATTTGTTTTCCGGGATCTTGATCGCCTTCTTGGGTCGCAACCATCCGCTGGGCGTGGCGTTCTTCGCCGTCTTCATGGCCGTTTTGGTGCTGGTCGGGCAGAGCCTACAAATCTTCTTTCAGATCCCCTTCGCGCTCACCCAGCTCATCCAGGCGCTCTTCATCGTCTGCGTTGCGGCCTCTGAGTTCTTTTTGACCTACCGCATGCATTGGCGGGGGGCCGCGTAATGGACTTCATCGCCAACTGGCTCTTGAGCACCCCCGCCTTCGCCGTGCCCTTTGTTCTCGCGGCACTCGGTATCATCATCACCGAGAAGGCCGGCGTACTGAACCTTGGCGCCGAGGGCTTCATGCTTGTGGGCGCCATGGCCGGCGTCGGTGCCATGCTCGCCGACGCAGGGCCGTTTCTCGCCCTTGGGGCATCGGCGCTGGCAGGCGTTGCGCTCGGCTTCGTGTTCGCAATCATGGTCGCCGGCCTGCGGATCAACCATGTCATTGCAGGGCTGATTCTCGTCTTTGGTGCGCACGCTTTCACCAGCTTTGTGGCAACCACCAACCGATGGACCAACCAGTCCATCACCGGCCTCGAGCCGATTTTCCTGGGCCAGGACCCGCTCGTTTTTCTCACGCCGCTCCTCGTCCTCGCCACGGTGCTTGTCCTCGACAAGACGCGGTTCGGCCTCTCCATGCGGGCAGTCGGCGAAAACCCCGCAGCGGCCGATGCGGCAGGGTTTGATCCCACCACCTATCGCTATGCGGCCATCCTGATCGGCGGCGCGCTGTTGGGCCTCGCCGGCGGCTACCTGACCGTGGCCGTCACACGCATCTGGGTGGACGGTGTGATCGGCGGGCGCGGCTGGATCGCTGTCGCTCTGGTGATCTTTGCGCGCTGGTACCCTTGGCGCGCCCTTCTGGGCGCCCTTCTGTTCGGCTGCATCGAGGCGCTGATCCCACGCATCGCGGCCACCGGCGCCGACGTGCCACGCTACTTCCTGCAAATGACCCCGTACCTGGCGACGCTCATCGTCATGATCTGGAGCGCGACCCGCGCCCGTTCTGGATGGGCGCAGCCAGGCGCGCTGGGCACCCACTACGTCAGAGAAGATCGAACCTAGCCCCAACCATATGGAGTGTTGACCGATGATCACCTACGAACCCCCCAGCCCAGCCAAGGAAGTGCCGCTGATTGATCTGGGTCCGGCGTTTTCCGGCGACCCCGAGGGCAAGAAAGCCGTCGTGTGGGAAATCCACAAAGCCTGCGTGGACCCCGGCTTCTTCTACATCAAGAACCATGGCGTCTCGCAGGAGACGATGGACAATCAGCTGAAGCTCGCCGCGCAGTTCTTCGACCTGCCGCTCGAGGAGAAGTTGGAGCTCGACAGCATCAAGGAAGCCTCGACGCGCGGCTATGAGAAGATGGCCGCGCAAACGCTCGACGAGGGCTCGCCGCCGGACCTCAAGGAGGGCTTCATGTCGAGCGTGGATGCGGATGAAAACCACCGCTACACCAAGCTCAACGTGCCGGGCACCGGTCGCAACCAGTGGCCGGCCTCCTTCCCAGAGTTTAAGCCGCAATATGAGGCGTATGCCGAAGAGGTTCTCGCCATGGGCCGTAAGCTGGCAGGGCTCGTGGCGCTGTCGCTCGAACTACCCGAGGACTATTTCTCGGCGGGGCTCGAAGAGCCGCTCCACTACTGCCGCATCCTCAAATACCCGCCGATGCCGGCAGATGCGGCGCCAAACCAGCTAGGAGCCGGCGCCCACACAGATTGGGGCCTGCTGACGCTGCTGTTGCAGGACGATATTGGCGGCCTTGAAGTACGCTCGTCGGACGGTGAATGGATCGCAGCGCCGCCGATCCCGGGCACCTACATCATCAATCTTGGCGAGATGTTCCCGGTCATCACCAACGACCTGTACAAGGCCACGATGCACCGCGTGCTCAACAACCACTCCGATAAGACGCGCTACTCCTGCCCGACCTTTTGCGATCCCGAATATTCCTACAAAGTAGAGTGCGCACCGACGTGTATGCCGGAAAATGGCGAACCCAAGTACCCGCCCATGACGGCCGGTGAACATTTGCGCGCGCAGTTCGAGAAAACCTTCGGAGTGGCAGCGCAATGAACCCGATCATGCAGGTGAGCCTCTTCTCCGAAGAGTTCATCGCCCTGTCCGAGTTTTATCGCGATGTGTTCCACCTGACGGAAAATGAAGGCCTGCGCTCCGATGTGTTCCGGGGCTACATGTCCGACGACGTGATGATCGGTTTCTCGGCGCTGGCAGCCTATGAGATGCTCGGCCTTGAGCCCCGCAAAAGTGGCGACGGCGACCAAACGGCACTGACGTTCAAGTTCGACAGCAAGGCGGATCTTGATACCGCCGTTGGAACGGCCACAGCGCGCGGCGCCACGCTCGTGAAGGAGCAGTTCATGACCTACTACAATTGGTACATGGCGGTGCTTCGCGATCCCGATGGTAACGCGTTGCGACTGGCCTGCCCAACGCCTTGAGCAGACTGCGCGCCTATGTTGATGGGGTCGAGCGGGACATCCCCGCCGACCCGTTCGCCCAATGGGTCCGTCGGCAAGACACCGCTGTCGTGTCTATCGACATGCATCTGGGCCATCTGTCCGATGACCCCATGTGCCCCTGCCCGTCGCCGCGGGGGCGCGAGATCATTGCGCCGGTCGACGCCTTCCACCGTGAAGCCCGGGCGCTCGGCGTGCCGATCATCCACGTGCGGTCTGTGCTGCGGGCGACTGGGGAAGATGATCTCAAGGGGCAAGCACCCGCCGCCTGGCGGTCTTTGGTGTCGCTCTACGCGGACCCCATTCCAGGCATTGACGAGCACGCAATCGAGGGCAGCCGCTGGACGCAGTTTGCCACCGAAGTGCTCGAGCAAGACCTGATCGTTCAGACCAAGCGCAGGCTCTCGCCCTTCTACCCAACGGACCTCGACTTCCTTTTGCGCTCGATGGGGGTGAAGCGGCTGGTCATCAATGGCGGCATGACCGATTGCTGCGTGCTGCTGGGCGCGTTTGAGGCGTCAAACCTTGGCTACCGGGTGGCCGTTGCGGCGGACCTGGTCCGCGGCTCAAACGCAGAGTTGGAACATGCCGCGCTGCGCATGCTCTCGCTGCACTGCGCCTTGGTCATGGACAGCGAGGCCATCCTCGAGGTCTGGCAAGCGGACACGCAAACGGTCTGACACCGCGCGCAACTAGACGCTTAGCGCTGCCTATGAACTCTGCGTAGCCGGATCCACAAGCGCGCTGGGCGTCACAGGGTCGATGAGGGTGGCATAGGTTGGCGGGCGAAACTGGCTGGTCGCCACGAACCGCTGAATACGCTGCGCCACTTTCGAGCGCGAGAGCAGAAGATGCGCCTGCAGCCGATGCTTGGCTTCGGCAGCATCGCGGCGCTGCACCGCTTCGAGGACGCCTATATGCTCGACCAAGAACGGCTCGTCCGCCTCCGGCGGAATGTCTTCTGAGGCCACCAGGTGTTTGCTCGATATCAGCCCCGCCTTGGCCGTGCGCAGCGCCGTCATCGCCGCCGCGTTGCCGGCATAGTCCAAGATGTCATTGTGGAGCAGCTGCTCCAAACCGTCCAAGGTCGCCCCGGAGACTTTCGGGAAGGTCTCAAGCGCCTGGCGGTGGCGATCAATAGCGTCTGAAATCAGCGCCTGTGGCACCGAAGGCACCGCCCGCTCCAGCAAGTTCGGCTCGATCCAGGTCCTGACATCGAACATCATCATCAGGCGCTGGTCTTCGATTTGCGGCACCGTCCATCGCGACATGTTGCGCCGCTCGACGAGCCCGTTGGCTTCGAGTTTCGTCAGCACTTCATGCGCGACGTTGCGGCCAATGCTGTAGGCATCGCCCAGCTGAACCGCGTTGAGCCGCCAGCCGCCCAACAATGCCAATCGAATGATGTCCCGCTCGATGCGGTCGACCATCTTTTCCGATTGCGGCTTGAGCGGATCAACCGCCCGCCAACTGTCGAGGCGCAAATGCTCTGGCTTGAGCTTGATGAGCTGCGCACCCTCCCCGTCTGGATCGAAGACAAAGCCGCGGGTCGCGTTGCTCTGCAGAATGCCTTCCTCTTCAAGCTCGGCCAGCGCCCGCCGCACGGGGGTCCGGCTGGTGCCCAGAAGGGTGGCGACACTGCTTTCATTGATGAAGGTCGAGGCGGGTACGGCGTTGCTGGTGAAACAGCCGCGGAGATGATCGGCAATCAGATGATAGGTGGCCTTCGACATAGGGTTCCGCCTTCAACGGGCGCTTGGCTGCCCACCGAAGTGAGCAGCCAAGCGCAGTGATGGTGCTGCGGCCCTAGTTACGGCGAGCGAGCAGCTCTTCGACATTGTCCAGCGTAACCGGGACCCAGGGGATCATATAGGTCGACTCGGTGCCGCCGTTCCATGACAGGCTATCGCTGTAGGTTTCCCAAAGCGGGGACCGCGGCTCATAACCTTCGCCCACCAGGTGGCGCAGCGCCAGATCGATAGCACCTTGCGCCTGGCCGGTCGCGTCCTGCAGCGTCGTGCTCATGGTGCCTTCTTGAACCGCGACGAGCGCATCACCGATACCATCAATGCCGGCCACCGGCACGTCATCGGTGCTCACGCCGCGCGCGCGAAGCGCTTCGATCGCGCCCAAGGCCATCTCGTCATTCTGGGCAATCACGCCGTCGATCTGGCCAGGATACGCGGTCAGCCAATTCTCCATCAGAGCCAAAGCCTCAGCGCGTGACCAGTTCGCGGTGCGTTGGGCGAGAACGTTGACGCCTTCTGATGCGGCCACGACCGACGCAATGCCTTCGGCGCGCTGGATCTGAGCGGAGTGGCCAATCGGCCCTTCGAGGACGACAACGTTTTTGCGCTCGCCGAGCTGATCGATGATGGTCTGCGCAACCACCTCACCGGCGACAACGTCGTTGGAGCCGACATAGGCCTGGTAGACGGATGGATCGCTGACCAGCGTGTTCGAACCGAACACCGGGATCCCAGCTTCCAAGGCACGCCGAGCGGGCTCGGTCCCGGCCTCCGCGTCCACCGGGATGAAGATCACCGCATCAAACTGCTGCGTGATGATGGTGTCGAAATGGTTGGACTGCGTGAGCGCATCAAGCCGGCCATCGAAGACGGTCAGATTGACAGTCCCATCGACCACCGCGGGGTGCTCGTTGGCGCCCTTCACCCAAAGCTGCATGAACTCCGCCGTCAGCCCCTGCAGCGGCACGGCAATGCGGTACTCCTCTGCAGCGGCGATGCTGGTTCCCATAAGGCCGGAGACAGCGGCAATGGTCGCGACCTTAAGGCCTATTTTTCTTAGTGACATTGTTTCCTCCTTGGATGATCGGACGTTTAGTGGTGACTGCGGCGGGACCGATCAAGTAAAACCGCCAATACAATGATGGACCCCTTTATTATTTGTTGGTAATAGGAAGAGACACCCATCAAATCCAAACCATTATTGATCAATCCGATAATAAGAACGCCAATAACAGTAGCACCAATACCTCCAACGCCGCCGGCTAGACTTGTACCGCCGATGACGACGGCGGCGATGGCGTCCAGCTCATAGGCAACGCCGGCCTGCGGCAGGGCGGCCGTTGTCCGCGCTGTGAGGATCAGCCCCGCAAGGCCACACAAGGCACCCATGATGACGTAGACGGAGGTGATGACACCGCGCACCGGAACGCCGGAGGTGCGGGCCGATCGCGGATTACCGCCAACCGCGTAGACCCACCGGCCATAGACCGTGTGCTTGAGGGCAAACCAGGAGACGATGACGACGGCCATAAAGATGAGCGTCGGTATCGGCAGGCCGTACACATCGCCCTGGCCGAGAAACTTGAACTCGTCTGAGAGCCTGGAAATCGGCATCCCGTCGGTGAAGATCAGGGTCGTCCCACGGGCGACGGAGAGCATACCCAGCGTCACCACAAAGGGCGGCAGAAAGGCGTAGCCGACAAGGCCGCCATTAATCAGCCCAAGCGTCGCGCCGACGCCGACACCGGCGAGAATGGCCACCATGGGCGACATCGCCGTATCGCCCACCACCAAGCTGGCGGCCACCGCCCCGCAAATAGCTGCGATGGACCCGATGGAAAGGTCGATGCCGGCCGTGAGGATCACGAACGTCATCCCCACCGCGAGGATGCCGTTGATCGACACCTGGCGCGCGACATTGGTCAGGTTCGTCGCCGTCAGGAAGTATTGGTTGAGCACGGACAGCGCAACGAACAGCAAAATCAACGCCAACAAAATGCCGTTCTTATTGATCCAGTTGAGGATTTGCTTCTTTGTTTGCGTATCCGCTGCAGCTTGCGACATCTGCGTTCCCATTACGAAGCGAGGTGGACGAGAGACGTCTGCGCGACAGTCTCTGACGACAGCACGTCGGCGATCTGACCTTGGTTGAAAACGATGATCCGATGGCAGTTCTCGATGACCTCATGGATCTCCGAAGACACCATCAGAACCGCGCAGCCTTGCGCGACAAACTCTTGGAAGAAGGCGTAGATCTGCCGCTTGGCGCCTTCATCGATGCCGCGCGTCGGCTCGTCGCAAATCAGCACTTTGGGCTGGGTGGCCATGCACCGTGCCAGGACGACCTTTTGCTGATTACCGCCACTGAGGTGCGCAACATCTATGGCCGAACTGGCAGCCTTGATCCCGAAACGGGCGGTGGCCTGATCGATCAGGTGCCGCTCTTTGCCTTGGTCGATGAAGCCAAGGCTCGCCAGATCGGACAGCGACGTGATCGAGATATTGTGCCCAACCGACGATGTCAGAACGAGCCCAGTGACCTTCCGGTCTTCGGTCGCAAAGGCAAGGCCGGCGGCCAGCGCGTCGGCCGGCCCGTTGATCGTCAACTCGCGGCCTTCAACAAGGAGTTGGCCCTGATCGGCTTTGTCTAAGCCGTAGAGCGCGGAGACAAATTCGCTGCGCCCCGAGCCCATCAGCCCGTAAATGCCTAACACCTCGCCGCGGTGCAGATCCAATGAGATCTCGCCAAACGCATCGGCGCGCCCGAACCCGCGAACCGACAGGAGCGGCTCTTGCGAGGGCAGCGGCTCAGGCCGCTTCTGCTCATCGAGCTCTTCACCGACAATCAGCGTCACCAGGCGATGCCGGTCGATCTCCTCCATCGCGCCGGCTTCAATGAAGGTGCCGTCGCGCATGACGGTGTAGCTGTCGCAAATCCGGAACAGGTCGGACAGCCTGTGCGAGACGTAGACAATGCCAACATCATGGTCGCGCAGCGCCTCGACCGCTGTGAAGAGACGTTCCGCTTCCGCTTCGCCCAGCGCAGAGGTCGGCTCATCCATGATGAGGACTTGCATGTCGCGCCCGATCGCCTTGGCGATCTCGACAAGCTGCATCTCAGCCAGCGAAAGCGTCGCCATGGTCTGCGTGGGCGAGATAGGAAAGCCAAGCCGCTTGAGCAGCGCCTCAGCCTCTTCATTTTGCTGTTTGTGATTGACGCCAATCCGGCCCCGGCGCAGCTCACGTCCCAGAAAGATGTTTTCGGCGACCGTCATGTCGAAGATGGTCGTCAGCTCTTGCGAGATGAGCGAGATGCCATCGCTGAGTGCGTGCCGGGGCGAGGTGTAGCGCACCGGTTCGCCGTTGCGCAGGATCTGCCCCGCGTCCGGCTGGAGAATGCCGGTCAGCATGTTGATCAGGGTGGATTTGCCCGCGCCATTGCCGCCGCACAGGGCGTGGATGCTGCCAGACTCGATCCGAATATTGCCATCGCGCACGGCGGGCACGCCATGAAAAGCGCGGGCGACATGCTGCGCCTCGAGCAGGGGCGTGAGACTACCCACTTATTTGCTCATAGCTGGCAAAAGACATTTTTGCCCCTCTACAAAACACACTCAACATGGCCGCGATACGCAACAATTCACCCGCAAAGCGTCGGGGAAGCGGTTCGTACGCAGCAACCTGGCCCCATCTGCCGGCCGCAGATGACAGCATTGACGGGTCTTCAGCTATACTCTAAATTGTTTCTTGCCTGCAAGAGCCATTTTATGATGCATTGCAGAAGAGGCTTCTGACAGAGCGGATGCGGCAACAGGTGGCGAGGAGGGTGAGCGGAGATGGCCAAGCAACAAGCGCTCGCAGCTGAGGCGGCTCACCAAGCTGACAGCGCTGCGGGAACCGCTCATGCCAGGTGACCAAGCGCCGGCCGCGATCAAGATCGACCCGGCCGACAATGTCGTTGTCGCTCTGCGCCACCTCGGCGCCGCGGAGCCGGTTGGCGATGGCAGCGTCAAGACGGCGAAAAAGGTTCCACGCGGCCACAAAGTCTCGTTGGCGGCGCTGGCACCGGGCGAACCCATCATCAAGTTCGGCGAAGTGATCGGCTATGCCTCAGAGGCCATCCAGCCGGGCGACCATGTCCATCTCAACAATGTGACCTTGTCGGGCGACGGCACCCGGCCGCGCTCGGATGATGTAGATCATCGCGGTACGGCTGCGCCACCAGACCAGCCCTCAGGGCCGAAACTTGCCACTGATTTCATGGGCTTTCGGCGCACAAATGGCCTTGTGGGCACCCGCAACTATGTCGCCGTGCTGTCGACGGTCAATTGCTCTGCCACCGTCTCCAGAAAAGTCGCTGACCATTTCGCGCGCGACGGTGCCTTGGGCGCCTACCCCAACATCGATGGGGTGATCGCGCTGACGCACGGCCAAGGCTGCGCAACCGCGCCGGACGGCTACGCGCACCGGCTCCTGCAACGCACGCTCTACGGCTGCGCCTTCAACCCCAACGTCGCCGCCGTGGTCCTGATCGGCCTTGGCTGCGAGACCAACCAGGCGCGCCTGATCATGGAGCGGTACGGGCTCTCGCACTCGGCGGGCCTGTTCACCATGACGTTGCAGGAGACGGGCGGAACACGCGCCTCCATTGCCCGGGCAATCGAAGAAATCGAAGCCATGCTGCCAGTCGCCAACGAAGCGCAGCGCGAAAGCGTCCCGGTCTCAGAACTGCGCGTCGCCCTGCAGTGCGGTGGCTCGGATGCCTGGTCCGGCGTGACCGCGAACCCCGCTTTGGGCATCGTCTCAGACTGGCTTGTCTCGCAGGGCGCGACGGCCATTCTCTCCGAGACGCCGGAAATCTATGGCGCAGAGCACATCCTCTACCGCCGCGCGCACTCCAGGGACGTCGCAGAGGCGCTAGAGGCCCATGTCGACTGGTGGAAGCGCTACGCCGAGCGCCATGAGGCGACGCTCGACAACAACCCGTCTTACGGCAACAAAATGGGTGGTCTCACCACCATCTATGAGAAGTCTTTAGGGGCCATCGCCAAAGCCGGGCGCAGCCCGTTGATGGCCGTCTACGACTATGCCGAACCGGTCACCGATAAGGGCCTCGTGTTTGTGAACACGCCTGGCTACGACCCGGTCTGCTCGGCCGGCCAGATCGCCTCTGGCGCCAACATAATGTGCTTTACGACCGGCCGAGGGTCAGCGTCTGGCTTCAAGCCCGTGCCGACCCTGAAGCTGGCCACCAACACCAAGATGTTTGACCATTTGAGAGACGATATGGACGTCAATTGCGGGTCGATCCTTGAGGGAGAAGCACCTCAAGCGGTGGCGCAGCGGATCTATGAAGCCATCATCGCCACCGCATCGGGGCAGCAGACCCGAAGCGAAGACAATGGCTATGGCGACCAGGAATTCGTGCCCTGGCTACCCGGCCCGGTGTTCTAAGGTGATGAAAGCCGACCGCAACAGGGCGACGCCATCGGGGGAACAGCGCAAGCGCAGCGCGGAGACCGTGCCGACACGCACGCGCCGCCAACACCGTAACTTCATCAGAACGGGCATCGCCCGGCGCGGGGCAGCGTCATGAGGATAGACGCGCATCACCATTTCTGGCGGATCAGCCGGGGCGACTATTATTGGATGCCAGCCGACCCCGCTCACCCCTTGCGCCGCGACTTCACGCCGGCCGACTTGGGCCCTTTGCTGCACGCGTGCGGTATCGAAAAAACCGTTCTTGTCCAAGCAGCCGAAACGCATGCGGAAACCGAATACCTTCTCGGCATATCCGAGGGTGTCGACCATGTCGCGGGCGTGGTCGGCTGGGTCGATTTCACGGCCCCCGACGCGCCGAGAACGATTGAACGGCTGGCCGACCATCCCAAACTTTGCGGCCTCAGGCCGATGGTCCAGGACTATAAGGACCCACAGGTCATCCTCAGCGACGCCTTCTTGCGCGGGCTCGACGCGCTGATTGAAACCAGCCTTGCGTTCGATGCGCTCGGCTACGCCCACCATCTGCCCTTGTTTCAGGCGCTTCTGGACAGGCGCCCCGATCTGCGCTGCGTCATCGACCACGGCATGAAGCCCGCCATCCGCGAGGACGCGTTTGAACCCTGGGCAATCCAGATACGCACGCTGGCCGAGAACAGCTCAGCGGTTTGCAAACTCTCAGGTCTCGCGACGGAGGACGGTGAGGGCCGCGACCCCAATCGCATCGAGCCCTATATCGAGCATCTGTATGATTGCTTCGGACCCGACCGGCTGATGTGGGGATCCGACTGGCCCCCGCTGGTCCAACGCATGAGCTACGCAGACTGGTTCCAGCAGTGCCTGGCATTGGTCCCGGACGACGCGCACCAGCAAGTCTTCAGCGCAACGGCCCAAGCGTTCTACCGGCTCAAAGTTTGATGGGCATTTCTAGCGCGCGCAAGCATGCGTGGCGCCGGAGCAGCACTATCCTGCCACTTTCCCCAACCGCACACGCTGAAAGTAGTCCGGTGCGCCCATCTGCCCGCCTTTTAGAGATATCTCCAGCGGAACCCTACTCTGCTTGCCTGGATGCAGGCGGTAGAGGCTGGTGCCCTGTCCGAAACTCGCCAGAAACGTCAGCGCGAGCCCGTCCAGTTGCTTGAGGACGTAACCCGATGTGTCGCCGCCTGCGATCGCCACACGATCGATAGCCTGGGCCCGGACAAGCTGATCGAGAACCGCGCCAAGCGTGGTCCCAACCACAATGTTCGCGTCCTCAGAAGGGACGCCCGCTTGCCTGGCAGCCTCCTTTATGGCCGCGACCGCTGGATCATCCGGTCCGCGTGCCGAGGCGATCAGGGGCGCACCGCCTGCCGACAAAATATCGAGCGCTGATCGCGCCACGCCCGCCACCATCGCGTGGCGATCGGGACCGAGCAACGCTGTCATATCGAGCGGCACGTAGGTGAAACCCTCTGCCAGCGCCCGTTCGATCTGCTTGGACGTTGTCGGAGAGAGCGACCCAGACAGCGCCACCATGCGCGCCGATGGGCCAACCGGGGTTTCCACGGTTGCCGATGACAGCTCTCCGGCTGCACTGCCAACAGCCACCAACGCCTCCGCGACGCCTTGCGAGCCGACGACCAAGCTGCCTTTGGGCAGGCCCAAGAACAGGTGCCCGCAGGCCAGCAGATCATCATCGCGGCCAGCATCGACCGTGATGAGCGTGTTGCTCGCGTCGGCGAGCGTGCGCCATGCCTCGTGAACCGTCGGCAGATCCGACAATATCAGTTCTCCGATGGCCTCATCGGTCTGACGCGCCAGGTGGCGGGCGACATTCGCCTCATGCATGGGTGTCACCGGGTGCTTAGACACCACCGGATGACGATCCAGACGATAGATCGCCTCGCCAGCGCTGGCGTAGAGATCGCCAAAGCACTGGAAACGGCAATGCTTCGGTGACGCCGGGAACACCGGCACGGGGCCATCGCCAAACGTCGCGCGCGCCGTCGTGATGGCCGTGCCGATGGAACCGATCTGCGGCGAGGAATCGAGGGTTGAGCAGATCTTGTAGAGGTTGAGCGCTGCACCGAGCTCTTTGAGGAACGCAAAGGCTGGCGGCAGGTTCGCCTTCATCCAAGCCGGGCTGTGCGCCCGCGCCGTGCCCGCCAAGCCGATCACCCGCGCGCCGGCAAAAGGCAGCAGCTCATCGGAGGTCGGAATCCGCAGGAAGAGCACCGTCTCAAGGCCGGCGGTGGCCACTTCCTCCATGACGGAGGCGGACCCGGTGAAATCATCGCCATACCAGGCGAGCAGCCTGCCGTCTGGCAAGCCGCTCATTGCGCATAGGCGGCCAGCGCCGTGGCAAGCTCCGGGTGATCCTTGGCGTAGGTCTCCGCCGGGATACCCGCTTCCGCGGCCTCCCACGCCTGACGCAAGCTCGCGACGCCCGCCGCGATGCCGTCAGGATGGCCGACCAACCCGCCGCCCGCAGCGTAGATCAGATCAGTGGTTTGCATCCGCCGGAACGTTTCCGCCGGCTGGATGGCGCTTTGGCCGGACGAGAAGACCGGCATCGTGATGCAGGGCTTGTCCGCAAACATCGGCGTCAGGACCGACCGCGCCGCCTCGATGACGCTGTCATCGTCCTCGCAGAACTTGTTGGCCAAGCCATTGACATGAATATGGTCGGCGCCGGCCAAACGCCAGAAGGCCGACCAGGCAGGGAACGACCAGCCAAGCATCGGATGGCGCGACAGATACCCCCAGCCATTGCGATGGGCATGTACGGGCAGCTGACTGTGGCGGCCAAGCGCGAGCATGCCGCCCAAACCAACCGCGTTGAC
>JAHCMG010000290.1 GCA_019192585.1 Devosiaceae bacterium MH13 | reverse complement strand
TGTCTCGATTTCTTTGTGCACACACCGCGCCAGCCGCAGGAACGACGCGACGATGGGCTCGTGAAGATCCACGCGGATTTCGGCGGCACGCTACAGGCCTTTCATATCGGCCCTGGTTCCGTGGCAACGCCGGGCTTTCTGCCCGGTCTGTTTGCGCTGCACGATCGCTTCGGCACGATGCCCATGACGCGGCTCGCTGAGTTCGCGATTCATGCCGCCAAGGCTGGCGTCCCGGTCACGGGCTTTCAAGCCAAGCTTGGGCGCATCGTTGAGCCCATCTTGACCGCGAGCCCGGAGGCGCGAGCCCTGCATGCGCCTGACGGGGCGCTGCACACAGATGGCGATCTGCTCACCAACCCCGCTCTGGCCGATGCGCTTGATGCACTTGCGTCCGAAGGCGTGCGGATCGGCACAGAGGGAGAGATCGCTCAAGCCATGCTGGCGGCCGCCTCGGGCGGGCACCTGACCCGAGACGATCTGCGCAGCTACACCCCGCAATGGCGCACCCCGCTGATGCGGACGCTGGGTCTGCCCGGTGGCGTGCAACGAACCCTGGCGCTCAACCCTGCGCCATCGGCCGGCGGCGGGTTGATCGCGGCCATCCTGGCCACCTACGGCACGGACAAGGGGTATGACGCTCTGGCGTTCGCCACGGCGCTCGACCGGGTTGACCGGCGCTGGCGCGAGATGGGCAAGCCGGAAGGCTTTGACGATGGCATGCTCGCCGGCCCGCCCGCTGCTGTCGCCTCACGCGGCACCACGCATCTTTCGGTGATCGATGCTGAGGGCATGGCGGTAGCGCTGACCGTCTCCAATGGTGAGGGCAATGGCGCCATCGCGCCCGGTTGCGGCTTCATGCTCAACAACATGCTTGGCGAAGACGATTTGCTGGCCGATGGGCCCGGGTCTTGGACCCCGGACAAACGGTTGGCCTCGATGATGGCGCCCACTTTGGTGGCCAGCGAGGCGGGCGGGTTGCTGGCGCTTGGCTCTGGCGGGTCCAACCGCATCCGCTCGGCGATGGCCCAGGTGATGATCCGCCGGCTTGGTGGCGGTGAGGCACTAGAGCAGGCCATCCACGCGCCGCGCCTGCATGTCGAAGCGGGGCATCTCGATGCCGAACCGGGGCTTGAGCCCGAGCCGCTTCAGCAAGCCTTCGACGATCGCCGCATTTGGGACGAGCCATCGATGTTTTTCGGCGGCGTGCACGGCGTTGAGCGCGTGGTCAATCGCGATGGGCGCGTATCAATTGAAGGCGCCGGCGATGACAGACGCGATGGCGTGTTTGAAGGGGTTTGAGACGGCGCTTAGAATTAGTGCGCGTCATCCCAGTTGTCGGCGGCGCGGGCATCCACTTCCAGTGGCACTGACAGCGAGAGCGCGGGGTTCGGGGCTTCAACCATGATCCCCTCGATCACCGGAAGGGTCGCTTCGACCTCGCTTTCGGGCACCTCGAAGATCAGCTCGTCATGGACCTGCAGCAGCATCGTCGCGTTCAGGCCGGCCTCGGCGAGCGCCGGCTCCATGCGGATCATGGCGCGGCGGATAATGTCGGCGGCGGAGCCCTGAATGGGCGCGTTGATCGCCGCGCGTTCGTTGAACGCCCGCAAGCTTGGATTTGACGCTTTGATGTCGGGATAATGCGCCCGGCGGCCGAAGATGGTTTCCACATATCCATGCTCGCGGCAGAAGGCTTTGGTGTCGTCCATATATTGTTTGATGCCGGGGAAGCGCTCGAAATAGGTCTTGATGTAGTCGCTCGCCTCCGACCGCTCGATGCTCAGCTGGTTGGCGAGACCGAAGGCCGAGATGCCGTAAATGATCCCGAAATTGATCGCCTTGGCGCGCCTCCGCACCAACGGGTCCATGCCTTCAATCGGCACACCGAACATCTCTGAGGCGGTCATGGCGTGAATATCGAGCCCGTCGGCAAAGGCCTGTTTCAGCGCATCGATATCGGCGACATGGGCCAGCACGCGCAGCTCGATCTGGCTGTAGTCGGCAGAGACCAGTTTGCAGCCAGGCTCGGCGATGAAGGCGGTGCGGATTTTGCGCCCCGCTTCGGTGCGAACCGGAATGTTCTGCAAGTTCGGGTCGGATGAGGACAGCCGCCCCGTGCTCGTCGCTGCAAGGGCAAAGCTTGTATGGACGCGCCCCGTGTCGGGGTTGATGGCTTGGCCCAGCGCCTCGGTGTAGGTGGAGCGGAGCTTTTGCAGCTGGCGCCAATCGAGCACTTTGCGCGGCAGCTCGTGGCCTTCGGCCGCCAAGTCTTCGAGCGCCGAGGCGGGCGTGCCCCAGGCACCGGTTTTGGTCTTCTTGCCGCCCGGCAGCCCCATTTTGCCGAACAGGATGTCGCCAAGCTGCTTGGGCGAGCCGACATTGAACGGCTCACCGGCCAGCTCTTCGATCTCCGCTTCGAGCGCCGCCATGCCCTGGGCAAAGTCGCCCGAGAGCCGCGAAAGGATCTGCCGATCCACCTTGATGCCGGCGCGCTCCATCCGTGCGAGAACGGGCACCAACGGCCGCTCCAACGTCTCGTAGACGGTGGTGGCCTTGCTGGGGATTAGGCGCGGCTTTAGGGCCCGCCATAGGCGCAGCGTGATGTCGGCATCTTCGGCGGCGTAGCGCGTCGCTTTATCGATGGGCACATGATCGAACGTGACCATCGATTTGCCCGAGCCGACCAGCTCCTTGTAGGGGATCGGCTCGTGGCCGAGCCATTTTTTGGACAGTTCGTCCATGCCGTGGCCGCCGGTGCCGGCGCCGCAAACATAGCTCAGCAGCATCGTGTCATCGAAGGGCGCGACGGCGATATCGTGGTTCGCCATGATCGCCATATCGTACTTGATGTTCTGGCCGATCTTCAGGATCGCCGGGTCTTCGAGCACGGCCTTGAGAAGCGGTAGCGCCACCTCCATCGGCATCTGCCGGTCATCATGGCCGGAGCCGAGAAGGTCGTCGCCGGCGGTGTGGGTGAGCGGCACGTAGAAGGCCTTTCCAACCTCCGTGGCAAACGAAAAGCCCACCAGCTTGGCGCGCATCGGGTCGAGCGAGGTGGTCTCGGTGTCGAACGCCAACAGGCCCGACCAGCGCGCCTGATCGAACAGCGCCTTGAGCTGATCGGGGTCGAAAATGGTCTCGTAGCTGTCGGCGTCGATGGAGGCGTCCGCCAATTCGGCAGCGCGGGCCTCAGCCAAGGCGCCGGGAGTCAAATCGCCATCGGCGCTGATCGTTTCGACGGTTTTGCCACCCTCAAAGGCGGGCGTGGCGATGGCGGCGGTCTCAACGTCGGTGGACTTCGTGTCGGTGGCGGTCGCAACACGCTTGGTGAGCGTGGTGAACTCCATCGCCTTCAAAAAGCCGATCAGCTGCTCGCCATCGAGGCCGCGCACGAGCGTGGATTCCAGCGGCTCGGCGGCTGGCACATCGGTCTTCAGCGTCACGAGACGTTTCGACACCCGGGCCTGATCGGCGAAATTGATCAGGTTCTCGCGGCGCTTGGTTTGCTTGATGGTGTCGGCCTGGGCGAGGAGCGTCTCAAGGTCGCCAAACTCGTCGAGCAGCTGCGCCGCCGTTTTCACCCCGATGCCGGGCACGCCAGGCACATTGTCGACCGAATCGCCGGCGAGCGATTGCAGGTCGATCATCTTGTCGGGGGTGACGCCGAACTTCTCCATCACCTCCGCGGGGCCCATGCGCCGATCTTTCATCGTGTCGACAAGCACCACATCGGGATGGATCATCAGCTGCATCAGGTCCTTGTCGGACGAGATGATGGAGACCTTCGCGCCAGCTTCCACGGCCTGCGTGGTGTAGGTGGCGATCAGATCGTCGGCCTCGTAGCCCTCCTGCTCAATGCAGGCGACGTTAAAGGCGCGCACCGCCTCGCGGATCACCGGAAATTGCGGGCGCAAATCCTCCGGCGGCTCGGGCCGGTGTGCCTTATAATCGGGGTAGATATCGTTGCGGAACGAGTAAGCCGAGTGATCAAAAATCACCGCCAGATGGGTCGCCGGCGGGCCCAAAAGCTCCCGGTCGCCCTCGTGCAGCAGCTTCCACAACATGTTGCAAAAGCCCGAGACCGCGCCCACAGGCAGACCGTCGGATTTGCGGGTCAAAGGCGGCAGCGCGTGGTAGGCGCGGAAAATGTAGGTCGAGCCATCGACCAGCATCAGATGGTCGTCGGCGGAAAGCGGGCGCGAAGGGGTCTCAGTCATGGTGGCGCGACCTTAAGTGGGCCGCGCCGCCACGAAAAGGGGTCTTGCGCTCTCTGGTGACGCTATTCGGCGGGCGCAATCGCCGCGCGCGGCGCACGGTCACCTGCCCGTTCGATGCGGGCCCATTGGGGGCGCTCGAACAGGAACCGGAAGGCGCCAAACGGCTTGACCGTCTCGATGATCCAGTAGCCCACAAGCGGGCCGGTGACGGCAGCAAATGTGGTCACCACAGAGAGGATCGCCGTGTCAGGGATAAGGCCGAAGCGGATGCCCGCCTCGCGCACGATCACCATCGGCAGGAAGAACGCCAGATAGATCACGATTGAGCGCGCGCCCATGTAGGAGAACGCGGCGCCGACCTTGGTGCGGCTCAACAGCACCGCCGTGCTGACGACAGCCATGGCGCCCAAAGCGCCGAGCGACAGGGAAACCACCGGCACGTGGCTGATCGAGCGCAGCTCGCCGAACAGTTCCACCGGGGTGAAGACGGCGAACGCGTTGACGCCGCTCCAGGCGATCAGGAACGCCAGGGCCAAAGCCGGCTTGGCACGCACCTCTTCGGCAATGCGGAACACGTGCGGCGCGAGCGCATAGCCGGCGTAGAAGTAGACAAAGCGAGAGCAGAACTCATCGACCAGCAGGTAGCCGGTACCGATGGGCGCGATCTCCAGCGCGGCGCCAAGGCCGAGCATCGCCCAGATGGGCACACGGCGAGTGAAGCGCACGACCAGGAAGAAGATCGGCAGCATATAGATGAACCACAGCGTGCCGAACGGCTCATACAGCGCCGTCAGAAGCACGCCGGGCACGGCGCCAGGGTCACCGGTGAGAAGGCCGCCCTTCATGACGCCCTGAATGACCATCCACAAAAGGTAGAAATAGGCGAAGTGGACGATCTTGCGGTCGACAAACCGGCGCCAGGGGGCGTCGATCGTCTTCATCAGGAACAGGCCGGCAATGAAGAAGAAGTCGGGCATGCGGAAGGGCTGCGCCCAGGCCACAAAGGTGCCCATCCAGCTGTTTTCGCCGGTCAGTTCCTGCACGCCGAGCGTCGAATGCATCATCACGACGAAGACGATGCAGATGCCTTTGGCGACATCCACCCAGTCGACCCGACCATCGGCGGTCAGGAACAGAGCGGGGTCTTGCGACGGTGCCTTGGGTGGGTGGCCCATGGGCTGGGCGGAAGCGGGATGCGTGATCATTGCTTGGGCCTCTTCGATCGGGGTCCGTGGGCCAAAATGGTCAGCCAAACTGCGATCTGTGTGGGCGGTGCAAGGTGCCGTTGGGGTGCAGCTTGCACGGCTAAGATTGCCCAGAAACTACCAGCGTTGGGCCACATTTTCGAACAATTGGAAGCGTTAGGGTAAACCCGCGCCTAAGCAGACTCCCTAGTAAATCCAAAGCCGGTGTCTTTACGCGACTTTAAGCCCGATAGCGTTGGGTAAAGCCGGGCTGTCGTGCCTCGGCGCCCTTGTGTGCGTTAACAATTTCAAGGCCAACCCATGGCGCCCCGCCGCTCCCGACCCCGCCAGCAACGCATTGAACCGAGTTTCGATCGCCCGGCACCGAGCCGTCCGCAGGCGACAGGTCGGCCCACAGGTCCTGTCGCGTCCCAGGGCGCGCCGAACCCGCAGCGGCGCAAAACCCGCAGAAAGCCAGCCAAGCGCCGCGGCGGTAGCCGACGTCGCACGGGTGGTGGCGGCGGGCTCGGCCGGTTCTTTGGGCGCATGGTCTATTGGAGCGCGGTGCTCGGCCTGTGGGCCGTGATGGGCATTGCCGGGGTGATCGCCTACCACGCGATGCAGCTGCCGCCCGCCTCTGAATGGCGGGTGCCCGATCGCCCGCCCAATGTCCGGATCGTTGCCAATGATGGCGCCCTTCTTGCCAATCGCGGCGACACCGGTGGCGAGCAGATCCGCGTTGAAGAACTACCGGCCTATCTGCCTCAGGCCGTGATCGCCATCGAAGATCGCCGCTTTCGCAACCACTTCGGGCTCGACCCGATCGGTCTTGCCCGCGCCATGGTCGTGAACGCCCAAGCGGGCCGATTTGTCCAAGGCGGCTCGACGATCACGCAGCAGCTTGCCAAGAACCTGTTCCTGACCGCCGACCGCACGATCTCGCGCAAGATCCAAGAACTCATCCTCGCCGTGTGGCTCGAAGCCACCTACTCGAAGGATGAGATCATGGAACTGTATCTCAACCGCGTGTATCTGGGCGCCGGCGCCTACGGGGTCGATGCTGCCGCGCGGCGCTATTTTGGCAAGGCGGCGAGCCAGGTGACGCTGGCCGAAGCGGCGACGCTGGCCGGCCTGTTGCGCGCGCCATCGCGCTGGGCCCCAACGCGCAACCCCGAAGGCGCGGAAGCGCGCGCCGCCACCGTCCTTCAGGCCATGGTGGAGGCGGGCTTCATCACGACCGAAGAAGCGGCCCTCGCCCGCTCCAACCCGGCCGCCACGGTGGACCGGATGCGCCGCGGCGCGGCCAACTATGTGGCCGATGCGGTGATGGATGAGCTCGACCGGCTCATCGATGTGGTCGATGGCGACATCACCGTCGAAACCACCGTCGACCCCTATCTGCAATCACGGGCCGAGCTGGCACTACGTGGCGCGCTCGGTGCGCAGGACGATACCGAGCTGCAGGGCGCGATCGTCTCGGTTGATGGCACAGGCGCCATCCGCGCGATGGTCGGCGGCAGAGACTATGGCCAAAGCCAGTTTAACCGCGCGACGCGGGCGTTCCGCCAGCCGGGGTCAGCCTTCAAGCCATTTGTCTATCTCGCAGCGCTCGAAGGGGGGCTGACGCCCTCTTCCCTGCGGATCGACCAGCCGGTCTCCTTTGGGGGCTGGTCGCCGGTGAATTACAGCCGCGAGTATCGCGGGCCGGTGACGCTGGCCGATGCGCTCGCGCTGTCGCTGAACACGGTCGCCGCCCAGCTGGCCCATGAGGTCGGGCCGGCGCGGGTGATCAATGTGGCCGAGCGGCTGGGTATCGAATCCGACATGGAACGCAACGCGTCCATCGCGCTTGGGACATCGGAGGTCTCGCCGACGGAGCTGACCGGCGCCTATGCGGCGTTCGCCAATGGCGGCTACGCCATCGATCCGCACCTGATTGTGCGGGTGCGCGACGAGGAGGGCCGGGTGCTGTTCTCCCGCGATGGCACCGGCTTTGGCCAGGTGATCGCCCCCCACCATGTGCGGGCGATGAACGCGATGCTGTCGCGCACGCTGATCATCGGCACCGGTCGCCGCGCGGCACTTGAAACCTGGACCGGCGCTGGCAAGACCGGCACGACGCAAGGGCTGCGCGATGCGTGGTTTGTTGGCTACACGGCGAACCTGACAACCGGCGTGTGGATCGGCAAGGATGACAACACGCCGATGGACGGCATCACAGGCGGCGGGGTGCCCTCGCAGGTCTGGCAGGCTTACATGACCGACGCCCATATTGGTGTGCCGATCGCGATGCTGCCGGGCACCGATGCGCAAAGCCTCGCGGCGCTCAATCCGGCTGCCATCATTGGCAACCAGGCGATCCCGGGCGTCGGTGTGGGCGGGGTGCCCGAAGCGGTGCCGCAGCTGCAAATGCCGCAGAGTGTCGGCCGACACAGCGATCCTGAGGACCGCTCCTCGCCGGTTCTGCCAGATGCGAGCCAGCCGAGTCCGTTGGCGCGGTTCCTCGGCTCGATCTTCTGACCCGTGCGTCCAGCTAGCTAAACGAGAGCGCCATCAGCGCTTTTTCCGCCCGTTTGAGGGCGCGCTGACCCCGCTTCCAGTCGGGGTCGAGGCGGGCGACAGTGTTCCAAAACCGCTGGCTGTGGTTCATCTCGGCCAGGTGAGCCACCTCGTGAGCAACCAGATACCTTTGGGCTTCCGGTGGCGCCATCATCACGCGCCAGGACAAGGTGATGATGCGGCTCGACGAGCACGAGCCCCACTGACTGCGCGGATCGCGGTAGCGCACCGCAGACGGCCGTTTGCCCAGCGCGTCCGCCGCCTCCATGACCATGGGTGTGAGCCGGTTTTCGGCCTGCGTCTTCAGGTGCCGGGCGACGCGCGCCATCACCCGGTGCGGCGGGCCGGGAACGTGGATCTGCCCGTCCGACACGGTCACCAGACCGCGCGCTTTGCCGGTGCGCACAAGGATGTGCGGGACGCCATCAAGATCGAGCATCTGGGGGAACGGGGCGCCGTCTGCTTTCGCTTCGGGCGCGTTGGCGTCGATCCAGGTCCGGCTCTGCGAGAGAAAGGTGCGGGCGGCCGAGGCTGGCGTGCCCGGCGGCACCGTCAGCCGGCCCTCACCGCTGCGCGGATCAAAGCGCAGGATCATCCGACGCGCAGAGGCGTGCTTGCGCACCCGCAAAGGGCGCGGCTCGCCGCGGACGGTCACCGTTTGCGGCATATCGAGCGGCGGCAAAACGGGGCCCGCAAGGGTTTTCGTTTTGCCCGGCTTTGTGAGAAGAGACTTGAACACAGGTGGTCACTTGCCTCATGGCGGCAGGGATTACAGGTCCGGCCCAAGGGCGCGGAACACCGAATCACAAGGAGTTGTTGATGGGTAGCATGCCACGGTTTCACCTTGCCTTCCCGGTGGATGATCTCGCCGCCGCCCGTGCGTTTTATGGCGCTCTTCTGGGCTGCCCCGAGGGGCGGTCGACGGACGACTGGGTCGATTTCAACCTATTCGGCCATCAGATCGTCGCGCATCTCGCGCCCGATGAAGTTCGCGACGCAGCGGCCAACGGGGTCGATGGCAAGCAGGTGCCCGTTCGGCATTTTGGCGTCCTGATGGATTGGGACGATTGGGAGGCCCTGCACACACGGCTGTCCGAGGAGGGGACCCCCTACATTATCGAGCCCTATGTGCGTTTTGAGGGCCAGCCTGGCGAGCAAGGCACTTTCTTTGTGCGCGACCCGGCC
This sequence comes from Devosiaceae bacterium MH13, assembly GCA_019192585.1. GTDB lineage: Bacteria > Pseudomonadota > Alphaproteobacteria > Rhizobiales > MH13 > MH13. The sequence continues at coordinate 4,022 of JAHCMG010000290.1, read as the reverse complement.
GGCAACGCGCTCGAGTTCAAGACGTTCAAGAACGACGCGATGGTGTTTGCGAAGAGCTTTGATTAGGGGGTGGTCGTGGAGCCGGAGAGGACTGACCCCGGAATACTCCTCCCCCAGTCCGCGCACGCATAGGCCAAGGGCTCCGCTGCGCAGGTTTGCCCAAACAGCTCCGCCAGAAAGGGTGCGGAGGCATAGGCCATGAGCGCGGCGCCAATAGCGGTCAGCAAGGCCAGGAAGATCCGAGAGACTTTGGCTCCCGAACCCGGTCCCTTTAAGGTACCGTAGAAGAGCTGGGTTACCGCTGCCGCCAAGGTGACGATGATCGCGCCGGCGATCAGCCAGGCGATGACATGCTTGAGAGCGGCGCCAACGCTGAGACCAGCAACCAACAGCGGTGTGTCGCCAGTGCCTGAGGCGCTGTTTGAGAGCGCGATGAAGCTCGCGCTCAGGATCGCCGCAGCAAAGACCAAGGCTGCATTCTGGAAGTGTGCGAGGCCCCTGACCTTGTTCTGGTCAGAGGCGCCTGACCCTCCTGTCAAAAGAACCTCGTCAATCGCGGTCAGTGTATCGAAGTGCTTTTCGCGACGCTGAACCAGCGTTGCCTGGTCCTTCTTCATCGACGCTTTGATTTCTGAAAGCGATCGCGTGTCGACATCTTTGTCAGCACCCTTCTCATCGCCTCCAGCCCCGCCGCTTCCGTCCTCACTCGCCATGATCGCTCCCCTCGAGGCATCGCACTGAGAGCGATCTAACGCCACAAAGACAACAAAAAATAGGCCGCCCGAACCTGTGGGCGGCCTTTGTCTCGTTTTGTCCCGGACAAGGCAGCGCGTGGCGCTGTTTTGTCCGGTTGCCGTGCGCTGTGCTTAGGCAGCGGGTGCCGGCTGCGGACCTTGGTCGGAAGGATGGTCGCCATTGTGGTTGTGGCGGGCCTTCATGAAGGCATCAAACTCTTCTTGGTCCTTCGCGCGGCGCAAGTTGCGCAGGTGGGCATCGAACTCATCCACCATGGCATCAAGCTTGCGGCGCTCTTCTTCGAGGCGCTCAATCTCCGCCTTGCGGAAATCATCAAAGGCAACATTGCCTGTGGTGCGCTCGTTCGAAAAACCCTTCATGTCCATCTCCCGTTTGAAGCGACCGAACCCGCGCCGCATCTCATGCTTCACGTCATCCATCCGGTCGCCCCAGATGATGTATGCCAGCATGGCCAGGCCGATGGGCCAGGCGATGATGAAGCCGAGCACCATCAAGCCAATCATGGCCGGGGTCCAGGCGGGGCGAAACCAGCTCTGGCGGCGATCGTTGTACATGGCCGATTGGGTGGTCATCGTGCGGTTGTGTCCTTGTCCTCGTGTTGCGATGAAAAAGACGTGGTGGGTGCCGCCGACCGTTTCAAGAAAGAAAATGAAAAAAGGCGCCGCGATGGCGCCTTTTCTCTATACTTTTCAATAGTATATAAAGTTACTACGAGACCTTTTCGTTCGCTCCGACAAGCGCTTTTGCGAGCTTTTTCGCCTGGCCGATCCACCCTTCACGGGCCACCCGACCCTTGAAGGAAAGGCTCTGTTCGAGGGTCTCGATCTCGGCTTTTTTCAGCGCCGCAAGCTGCCAGAATTGGAAGATGCCGCGCTCGTTGAGCATGCGCTCGATCTTCGGGCCGATGCCGTCGATCTGCTTGAGATCATCGGCCTGCTGGCCGTTGCTGGCGAGCCCAAAGGGATCGACCGTGGGCGCGGCATCATCATTGTCGGCGGAAGCGGGGTTGGCAGAGGTCACCTGGGCGGGCTTGGCGCGCGCCGGCTTTTTGCCTTTGCCGCCCTTCTTGCGCCACTCCATCGACAGCATGAAATCGGTCATGCGCGGCTGGATCTCGGCACGGAAGCGCGAGCCGTTGAACACACCATAGTGGCCGACGCGCGGCTGCTCGTAATGGGCTTTGAGATCGTCTGAAAGGCAGCTGCACAGATCGAGCGCCGCCTTGGTCTGGCCGCGGCCGGTGATGTCGTCCTTCTCGCCTTCGATGGTTAGCACCGCGCAGCGCTTGATCGCTTCGGGGCGGACGGGGCGGTCGTGGTGCATCATCGTGCCGGTTGGCAGCGCGTGATTGAGGAACACCGTCTCGATGGTCTGCAGATAGAACTCTGAAGTCAGGTCCATCACCGCGAGATATTCATCATAGAACTCGCGGTGCTTGTCGGCGCCGTCGCCATCGCCATCAACCAGGTGGGTGAAGAACTCCTTGTGGGCGTCGATGTGGCGGTTGAGGTTCATGCCCATGAAGCCCGACAGCTGCAAGAAGCCGGGATAAACCGGGCGCATGAAGCCGGCATTAGGGAACGGCATGAGCTTGATGAGGTTGCGGCGGAACCAGCCGAGTTCTTTGCCATCGGCAAACATGTTTACTTCGGTCGGCTGAATGCGCGAATCGATCGGCGCGCCCATCAGCGTCATCGTTGTGGGGATCGCCGGATCATCATCTTCTTCCATCAGCGAGACGGCGGCGAGCACCGGCACGCCGGGCTGGCAGACCGCAACAATGTGCGTGTCCGGGCCGAGCCGCTGGAGCATGGAGATGATGTACTCGATATAATCGTCGAGATCGAAATTGCCTTGCGCCAGAGGCACGTCGCGGGCATCCACCCAATCGGTGATGTAGACATCGTGGCGCGGCAAGAACGCTTCAACGGTACCGCGCAGCAGCGTCGCATAGTGCCCCGACATCGGCGCAACGAGCAGCACCTTGGGGTCCGTGTACGGCCGCTCAGGCGGCAAATCGCGGTTGAAATGCACCAGTTTGCAGAACGGGCGTTCCCAGACCACTTCCTCGGTCACCGCGCAGCGGGTGCCGCCAACGAGCGTGGTTGGAATGTCAAAGCTCGGCTTGCCATAACGGCGGGTCACCCGCTCGAACACTTCGGCGCCGGCAGCGATCTGTTTGCCCAAGGGCGTTGCCGCGAACGGGTTGAGGGGATTGCTGAACGCAAGCTTTGTCATGTCCGCCGTAGCGCGCGCTGGCGCCAGGGCTGCATGCGTCCATTCGTAAAGCGTGTACGCAGGCATGCTACCTCGCTGTCCGCTTGACTGGCAGGCGCTCATCCGCCCACAGGCGGCGATGAGCCTGGTCATCAAGACGATTGCACGACCGGTGTTTACCAATCGTTAAGGGGAAGCCGCTGGAGCGCCGCCGGGCAGCGGGCTCGCGTTGGATGAGGCCATCACCCGGACGCGGCGTGTGGGCGCACGTGGTGCGCTTGTTCGACCAGGCCATTCGACTTTGGTCTATGATTCTAGCGTCTGAACCGGTTTCATAAGCACGTAGCCCTGTGGGGCTAACCGCAATGCGAGTGGAACCGAACACGTGCAGACACTCATGGTTGTGGCCGGCAACAACCGACCGTGGCTGGACTGGCGCTCACCCGCATTGAGCGCTGATTGCGCGTTTCTGAGGAACGCACCTCAGAAACCGAAGGGGACATTGCACACAATCATTCGCAAATAGAAGATGTGTTGCGCTGCAACTTTTTGTGTACGTAGCGGCGGGCTGATCATCGGGCCCAACATGCCATAATGCTGCACTGCACACAAGTTTTTGCAGTTGCGAACATTTGCGACACTCGCACCGGCGTGACATCAGGGCCGCCTGCCCCAGGTATGCGATGTCTGCGCGCAAGGCGCCCCATCGGCCACCTGCCCGACCCAAGAACACTCAGTCGCTCGCACGATGGAGGTGCGTTTGATGTCCCTGACACCGTTTGCCTCGCCGCCCTCGAGCCTTGAACAGCTGACCGCCATGCCGCTCGATCGCAGCGCGCAGCGCGTCCGGGTGGAAACCTTGGTGCGGCTGCGTTGGCTCGCCATTGGCGGGCAGCTTCTGGCGGTCTTGTCGGTCTATTTCGGCTTTGGCTACCAGCTACCACTGATGGCCTGCCTGGGGGTCATCGGCCTTTCGGCAGCGCTCAACATCTGGCTGTGGCGCGCCTACCCGCGGCCGGCCCTGATGAGCGACCGTCGCGCAGCCTCGG
>JAHCMG010000289.1 GCA_019192585.1 Devosiaceae bacterium MH13 | reverse complement strand
AAGGCGGACGACGCCAGCAAAACCGCCGTGCCAGCCTCAGACAACGGCCGGATGATCCGGTACAGATCGTAGCGCGCGCCGATATCGACACCGCGGGTCGGCTCGTCGAGCATCAGCACTTTTGGTGCGCCGGCGAGCGCGCGGGCGAACAGAACCTTTTGCTGATTGCCACCCGATAGTTCGTTACACGGTTGGAGGTCGTTGGTGACCTTGAGGCGAACCTGCGCGCCATAGCCCTCCGCCAGCACCTTTTGGCGGGCGCGATTGAGGAAGTAGCGCGCGCGCGTCAGGGCGCCGAGATGCGGCAGAGCGATGTTCTCGCGCACCGAGCGGCGCATCATCAGGCCCTCAGACCGGCGCTCGCGCGGGATGTAAGCGAGCCCTTGCGCCCAAACCTCGGATGGTTTGTGCGCCAGTGGCTGCCCAGCCAGTTCGGCGCTGCCACCATGGCGCGGCACGGCCCCCAGGAGCGCCCGCAAGAGCGCCGCCCGCCCAGAGCCCGAGAGACCGCCAAGGCCAAGGATCTCGCCAGGGCGAAGCGACAGGCTGGCCGATGTCAGGCCCTCGGCAGACAGGCTGTCCACGCTCAGAATGGCCGGCTGGCCTGTGTCGAGCGCCGTTTCGCGGGCCGGGAACAGGCCAGACAGGTCGCGCCCGGTCATCGCTTCGATCAGTCGATCATGGCCCACCTCAGCGCGCGGCGCAGACAGAACGCACTGACCATCGCGCAAGACCGACACGGTGTTGGACAGCCGCAGCACCTCGGGCAGGCGGTGCGACACGTAGATGACGCCCGCCCCATCGCCAACGAGCTGCGCGATAACGGCAAACAGCCGTTCCGCTTCGGCTTCGGTTAGGGCGGCAGTGGGCTCGTCCATCACGTAGAGCCAAGGCGCCCGGCCATGCGCGCTTGCAAGCAATGTTGCAGCGATGCGCACCAGCATCTGATCGCCTGCCCCCAGCGCGGCCATCGGCGCGGCAGGGTCAATCGCATCAAGCAAGAGGCGATCAAGCGCAGCCCGTGCGCGGCGGTTGAGGGCCGTCCAGTCCACCAAGCCAAGCCGGGTGGGGTATCGGTGGTCGAGATGCATGTTCTCGGCCACCGAAAGCCCGCGCACGGGATGCAATTCCTGGTGGATAAAGCGCAGGCCCGCGCCCAGCATGGCCTGCGGGTTGCCGCTGGGCAGCGGTGTATCGTCCAAATGGATCGCGCCGCCGTCGAGCCGCTCCAACCCGGCCAGCGCCCGGATAAGCGTGGACTTGCCAGCCCCGTTTTCGCCCATCAACGCGTGGGTCTCGCCTGCCTTAAAGCATAGCGAAACGCCCTGCAGCGCTTTGACAGCGCCGTAGGTGCGGCTGATGGAACGAACGTCGAGCCGGGTCATGAAGCCTGATCGGAGGGTGGGACGCCGCCGCCGAGAAAGGCGGCGACATCTATGGGGCGCTTACTCGTCGGCGTTGGCGACGGTGATCAGCCGCGTGGGCACATAGACCACGCGCTGCACCAGCTCTTCGCCGCCAAGAAGCCGGGCAACGGTTTCGGCCGTGGTCGATCCGATGCCTTGGAAATCCTGCGCGACCGAAGCTTCGAAATTGCCGCCTTGGGCGATGGCTTCGCGGGCCTGCGGGTTGGCATCGATCCCGGTGATGACGATCCCCTCATCGCCGCGGCCAGCCGCTTCGATGGCCTGTAGCGCGCCCAGTGCTGGCTGGTCCCACGCAGCCCAGACTGCGGCGATGCTGCCCGGCTCCGGGTTCGCCGCCAGAACGGCTTCCATCTGCGCGCGGCTGTCGGCGATGCCGCCATCGCTCACATCTGGCGTGATCCGGTCGACGACTTCAATGTCGGGAAAGTTGCCGAACACGGCGTCGGCGATCGCGCCGCGCACCTGAACCGGTGGGAACGGGTCGAACACGAACATCACCACATTGCCTTCGCCGCCGATGCGGTTGGCGACATAGACCGAGGTCTCGGCCGCCATCGCGTAGCCGTTCGACGTCACATTCGCGGCCACCTGCGGGTGGCTGCCTGCATCCATGCCGACCACCGGAATGCCGGCATCCGCAGCGGCCTGGAGGCCAGCACCGACCTGGGCGGGATCGACATTGATGACGATGGCGTCGACGCCCTGGGTGACCACGTCTTCGATGCGGCTGATCACGGCGGCAACATCGCCTGCGGTGTCGATGACGTTGGTGGTCCAGCCGCGGGTCTCCGCTTCGGCCGTAAAGCCCTCGACGTAAAATTGGGTGCCGGGCTGCGCCAGATACGGCGTGATGACGGCAACCTCTTGGGCGCTTGCGGCGCCCGCGCCGGCCAGAAGCCCGGCGGCGACCGCGCTGGCGGCGAGTGTGCGGCGGATGGACATTGGCTTGTTCTCCCTTGATGCCAATTGTTTGGCTTGTTTGCGGTTGGCTGCCTTCTTGCCAGTGCCGGCCGCGAACGTCTACCGCTCGGCGGACGGAAAGCCGAACCACGCGGTTGCGGGAGGGAAACTATGGTGAATGCGCTGATTGGCATCGATATCGGGACCAGCAGCGTCAAAGCGGTGCTGTCGCGCGATGATGGCGCCTTGCTTGATAGCTTCGAGGCGAGCCACGCGATGGCCCGTCCGGTGCCCGGCGCTGCGGAGCAAGACCCGCTCGGCTGGCTGCGGCTTGTGGAGGCCGCGCTCGACCGGTTTGCCGGCCATGCTGAGGCCTCCTCCGTCAAAGCCATCGGCATCACCTCGCAGGTCAACACACACGTGTTCTGCGATGTGGACCTGAGGCCCCTCGCGCCGGCAATCACGTGGCAAGACACGCGGCCCGCCACCCAGGCCGAGGTGCTCGATGCGCGCATCAGAGAGGCGGAGAAGATTGCGGCGCTCGGCGCGCCCATTCACATCGATGCGAGCCACGCCGTCTCTCGGATGGCCTGGGTGGCCGAGACCGAGCCCGAGGTTTGGGCCGCGACTGCGCATGTTCTGGCACCGAAAGACTTTGTGATCGCGCAGCTCACGGGTGCGGTGCATGCGGACCCGTTGGCATCAATCGGTCTGGTCGGGACCGACCATCAGTACGCCGAGGCCATTCTCGCGTTGCAGCCGCGCGCTGCGGATGTCCTGCCCCCCTTGCGCGATCCCCTCGCGGTCGGCGGGACGGTGCGTTCGGGGCGGCCCTTCGCGGGCGTGCCTGTCGCCCAGGGCACGATGGACGCCTGGGCCGCCATGTTCGGGGTGGGCGTCAGCGGAGAGGCAGAGGCGATGTACCTTTCGGGCACCAGCGATGTGCTGGGCCTGATCGCGCAGAACACGACCGGCGAGCCGGGCGTCATCGTGTTCCCGCCCTGGCGCGGGATCACGCTGCACGCTGCGCCCACCCAATCGGGTGGCGCGTCTCTGGCCTGGGTCGCGAAGCTGTTGGGTCGCGAGGTTGGCGCGTTGGAGGACCTGGCCGCAGCGCACGCAATCACGGGGGCAAGCCCGCTGTTTCTGCCGCATCTTGAAGGCGAGCGCGCGCCGCTTTGGGACGCGGGCAGCCGCGGCGGGTTTGCGGGGCTCTCCAGTGTGCACGATGCATCCGCGCTGACGGCAAGCGTGATGGAAGGCGTCGCGTTCTCCGCACGCATGGCGCTCGACGCGGTCAGCGCAAGCGCAGGGCAACCGATAGAACGTTTGCGGCTCGGCGGCGGCGGCGCGCGCTCGGATGTCTGGTGCCAGATCCGCGCGAACGCTCTGGGGCGCAGCCTTCATCGCGTCTCGGTGGAAGCGGCTGGTGCTGCGGGCGCACTGGCCATGGCAGCGGTCGCCGCTGGCCTGGCCCACGATCTGCGGCAATCGACCGAGGCGCTCATTTCTGTCGGCAACGTGTTCGAGCCGGATCCGCACGCGCACGCCATCGCCAGTGAGCGGTTCGAGGCCTTTAAAGAGCTGTACAGCGCGTTGCGGCCCATCGCGGGCAAGCTGTCGGGCGCGGGTTAGTCCGGCCGTTCGATCCCGTGGCGGCGCATGCGCTCCCACAGCGTGGTGCGCGACACGCCGAGCCGCTCGGCGGCCTCTTGCAGGCGCCCATCGGTGGCATCAAGCACGCGGATGATGTGCATCCGCTCGGCCTCATCACGCACTTCGGCGAGGGTCGCCAGACGCCCATCACCGCTTACCGGTGAAGCTGAGGCCGGAGCAGAGGACATGGGCTTCGGCGCTTGCTCTGGGAACAGGTCGCGCACGGTGAGAACCGCCTCGCTCGACAGCGCGACGGCTCGCTCCACCCGGTTGCGCAATTCGCGAATATTGCCCGGCCAATCATGCGCCTGCGCGGCTTCGAGCACCTCGGGCGCGAAGCGCTTCTGCTCGGCCGCCATGCGGGTGCTGGCCTCCTTCGCAAAAGACCGCATCAGCGGCTCGATCTCGGCGCGCCGGTCCCGCAGCGGCGGAACCCGCAAAGCCACAACATTGATGCGGAACAGAAGGTCTTCGCGGAACAGCCCGTCGCTGACCGCCTCCTCAAGGTTGCGGTTGGTGGCGCAGACAAGGCGCCCCTCGAACTGCTGATCAGTGTTGGAGCCGATGCGCCGGAACGCGCGCTCTTGCAGAACCCGCAAAAGCTTGAGCTGAAGGTCCGCGCGGGTCTCGCCGATCTCATCAAGCAGCAGCGTGCCATCACTCACGGTCTCAAGAATGCCCGTCCGCCGCTCGTGCGCGCCGGTGAAAGCGCCGCGCTCGTGGCCGAACAGCATCGTGTCGGCCAGTTCGGCGGACACCTGGCCGCAATTGATCGCTTCAAAGGGCTTTGCGCGCCGGTCGCCGGCCGCGTGCAGATATTTGGCAGCCACCTCTTTGCCGGTTCCCGTCTCGCCGATCAGAAGGACCGGCAGGTCGATATTGGCCAGCCGGTCAAGGGTCGAGCGCAGCTCGCGTGTGGCGGGCGACAGGCCCAGCGTGGCGAAGGGTTCGTCCGCCACGTCGGCACCGTCGGGTGAGAGCAGATCATCGATCCGGGCGACGAGGTCTTCGGTGTCGAAAGGCTTGAGCAGGTAGTCGCGGGCGCCGCCCTTCACCAGGGCCACGGCGCTGTCGAGCGTGCCGTAAGCCGTCATGAAGATGATGGGCACGGACCCGTGTAGCGCTTGGATTTCACCGAGAAGCGCATCGCCGGACCCATCGGGCAGGCGAATGTCGGACAAGACAAAGTCTGGCGCGCGCTTGCCCAAGAACGCGCGCGCATCGGCCAAGGTCGGCGCGAGCGCCACCGCGTAGCCTTCGAGCATCAAGCGCTGCTCGAGCGACGGGCCGAGGACTGGGTCGTCTTCAACGAGCAGGATCAGTTTAGCCATCGGCGGTCTCCGCGCCATCTGCATCTGGGGCCAACGCCGACGCTTTCGGCGGAATGGTGATGGCAATCGTGGTGCCGCTTTCCGACCGCGAAGCGATCGACAAGCGGCCGCCAACATCGTCGATGAGCTGGTGGACAAGCCAGAGCCCAAGGCGCCGCGAGCGGGCTTGAACATCGCGATTGTCATCGATCAGCACTTGCAGCGCCTCATCGGGAAGGCCGGGGCCGCCATCGGCAACTTGGACGAACAGGTTGCCACCTTGAACGCTTGCCTCAAAGGAAACCTGCCCGCCAACGGGCGTGGCCTCGGTGGCGTTCAAAAGAAGGTTCAACGCGATCTGGCGCACCGCGTCCGCGCTGGTGGGGAACGCCTCTTCGAGGCCGTTCTCATAGGTCAGCGTGATCTGCTTGGTGCGGGTCTTGGGGTTGATCAGGAGCTTCAGGTCCTCAAGGTCTTCGGGCAGCAAGTCGCGCTCGGAGTCGGGCGGCCTGTAGGTCGAGAGCATGCTCGCCGCCACCCGGTCGATGCTCTTCAGGCCGCGCTCGATCAAGTCAGTGGTTTGCAGCCGGATCTGCTCGTCGCCCCCATAGCGGCGCAGTGTTGAGACGGCGGCGCTCATGCCGGCAACAGGGTTGCGCACCTCGTGGGCCAGGCCTGCGGCGAGCCGCGCGAGCATAGCTTCGCGGGCGCGCTCGGCTTCGGTCTCCGCCAAGGCGGCCGCGCGGGCATCCTGGGTGGCCTTGGCCTGCACCGCGTCGACAAGGCGCGCCACTTCGGGGCTGCCCGTTGTTTGCAAGTCAGCGGCCGTGGCTTCCTCGCCGCGGTTGAGCGCGCGGGTCAGCACATCAATAGGCTGAAGGCCGCGCCGTGCGATCACAAACGTCGCGAGCGCCGCCAGAATTGAGATCACCACGTCGAGCGCGAGCGCAGACCGGCGCAGCGCTGCAAACTCCGAGCGCGCGGGCGCTACATCGAAGGCGGCCCCGATGCGCAAAGGCTCGTCTGCGCCCACATCATAGGCCGACACGACTAGAAGCTTTGAGGCTTCTTCGATGGTGATGGAGGCGACGGCCTCTGCCTCAAGGTCTGTTTGTTCATCGAGCCAGGCTTGCAAGGCGGCAAGGGTTTCGCCGGCGCTCGCCAGCCCAGCATCGGCGGGCGAGCCGGACGCAACGCCAACGGGTTCACCGCCGCGCACGCAGCACAGCGCCACCGCCTCGTTGCGCAATGAGGGTTTGAAGGTTGCTGCGGCGTCGAGCAGGCGCTCCAACTCGCCGCCCTCGGCGCCACTTTGGACGATCGGCGTCGCGACGCCGGCAAGCGTATCGAGGAACGCTTCGGCCAGATCGACACGCACAATCGCATCGCGCCGTTCAAGCTGGGCTAGCCCCAGGGT
>JAHCMG010000288.1 GCA_019192585.1 Devosiaceae bacterium MH13 | reverse complement strand
GCGTTTCGAGAACGCGGTAGAGGCTCTCGGGGTCGAGTTCACGAACGGACGAGTCGATTTCGATATTGCCAAACGCGTAGCGCGGGCCCTCATCGACCGTGAAGGTGATGAAGAAGACGTTCTGCTCACGGTCCAGCTCTGCAACGGCCGAGACCACGCGGAAATCCGCGTAGCCTTCGTTCAGATAGAACCGGCGCAGGCGCTCGCGGTCGGCATCCAAACGGTCCGGGTCATAGACGTCCGACGAGGATAAGAACGACAGCAGGCCACGCTGAGACGTGGTGATAACTTCACGTAGCTTACCGTCGCTGAAGCCCTGGTTTCCGATGAACGTGATCCGCGAAACGGTGGTGCGCTCATCTTCTTCGATCTCGAAAACCAAGTCGACACGGTTGTCGCCTACGTCGATCAGTTTCGGCTCGACCCGCGCGGCAAACCGGCCATTGCGGCGATAGGCTTCCAGGATACGCTGCGTGTCAGACTGAACGGCGGATTCCGTCAGAACCCGGCGCGGCTCAAGCTGCACAGCCGTCGACAGGGTCGCATCATCAAGGCGGCGGTTCCCCTCGAACACGACCTGACGAACGACAGCGTTCTCAACAACGGTGACAACCAATGTACCACCGCGGCGCTCAATACGAACGCTGGAGAACAGCCCCGTTGCCGACAGCGAGCGGTGGGACTCGTTGAGGTCGCGGGTGGTGAATGCGACGCCCGGCGTGACGGTTAGGTAGGAGATGATGGTGGCAGACTCGATGCGGCGGTTGCCGACGACATCAATGCTGGAAACGGTCGCTGCCTGAGCTCCTGTAGGAGAAAGAGCAAACCCCTGTGGCGTCACCGTCAAGCTGACAGGCAAGGCAACAAGCACCCAGGCCAGAAGGAAAGCGAGACCGAATTGGCGCATCATCATATGTATCCTTTGGCTCGAAAGCGCCCCACCAAAGCGCAGGACGAGCCCATTCTGTGACCCACAAGGCGTGAATCACACTTCTTTAACGTTCAGCTCTTCTAGCCCGCAGCGCCACAGACGCAAGCGGGCAGCCGAACAATCGGTTCGGCAGCGCGAAAAGACGGCGTCTTTCTAACACCTCGTTGCACGTTCGCAACGGTCTTGGTGCTTACGCACAAGGCCCCGCTAGCGCATGAGATTGACGATATCATTCCACGTTGCAAACACCATCAGCCCCATCACAACGGCCAAACCGAAGCGAAAACCAATCTCTTGGCTGCGATCGCTGAGCGGCTTACCCCTGATGGCTTCAATGGCGTAGAAAGTCAGATGCCCCCCGTCGAGCAAGGGAATTGGAAACAGGTTCACCATGCCAATCGACACCGAAATGATGGCGGCAAGTTGGAGAAGCGGCAGAAAGCCCAGTGTGGCGACGTCGCCTGACAGTTTGGCAACGCGCACCGGCCCGGAGAGCTGGTCAGGCGATTCCTGGCCAACGAGCAAACGGCCAATGTAAGTCAGCGACTGCGTGATCACCGTGCCGGTCTGCTCGATGCCGCGAAGCGTCGCACCAACGGGTCCGTACTCCAGCGTTTGGATATCCGCATCTTCGGGATCATGCACGATGCCCACAACGCCAACGCGCTGCATGTTGCCGAAGCCATCGTCGATTTCTCGGCGCTGCGGCACGACAACCAGATCGAACAGCGATCCGTCACGCTCGAGTGTAAACACCAGCTCGGTGTCAGCGGAGAGCTGCACCCGGCGCTGAATGTCAGCGAACGTATCAATCGTATCGCCGTCAATGGCGCGGACAACGTCGCCTGGCTCGATGCCCGCAAGCTCTGCGGCGGAGGCTTCTTGCACCCGGTCTACGCGCGGCGCGGTGACCCGCTCGCCGAACACCATGAAAACGCCAGCGAAAATCACGATGGCCAATAGGAAATTGGCAAAGGGGCCCGCCGCCACAATGGCTGCGCGCTGCCAAAGTGGCTTGAGATGGAAGGCGCGGCTACGCGCATCAGTGTCCATCGTCTTGAGCGCTTCGGTATCTGGGGCACTGGCGACGTTCTCGTCGCCCTCAAATTTCACATAGCCACCTAAAGGAATCGCTGAAAGCTTCCAGCGCGTGCCCTGGCTATCGGTGCGGCCGATGAGCTCCGGCCCGAAACCGACAGAGAAGGCTTTCACGCCCACGCCGCACCAGCGCGCCACCAGGAAGTGGCCCAGCTCGTGGAAGAAAACGACGACGGTCAGGACGAATAGAAACGGGACGAGAATCCCGAGTATGAAGGATCCGCTGCCGGCAATCAGTTCCATGAAAGCTCCGATTTGAGCGACCTGCTTAAGGGTGCATTTAGGTTACGATACCCTGACGTCACGCTGCAAAGCGTTCGCCAGCATACGGTTAGCAAAACCTCTACCGACCGCATCTGCCGCGACGACATCGGCTAAGCTACCAGGAGTTGCAAAGGTAGCCGGCTCTGTCTTGGCAGCCAGGTCGAACGTCATCTCCACAATGGTGGCGATTTGATGAAAGGCGATCCGCCCGTCCAAGAGCGCACTGACGGCGACCTCGTTGGCAGCATTGAACAAGGCGGGATAGAGCCCGCCTAAACGCAGGGACTCAAACGCCAGACCCAGCATCGGGAAGCGTTCGTGATCTGGCGGCTCAAACGTCATCCGACCGAGGTCGGCAAGCTCCAAACGCTCGACGCGCGGCGCGCTGCATCTGTCCGGCCAAGCCAAAGCGGCGGCAATGGGCGTGCGCATGTCTGGCATACCAAGCTGCGCCAACACTGACCCATCTGTGTAGTGAACCATGCCGTGAATGATCGACTGCGGATGGACCACAACGTCGATTTGGTCCGCGGGAAGATCAAACAGATGGTGAGCCTCGATCACTTCAAGGCCCTTGTTGGCGAGGCTCGCGCTATCGATGGTGACTTTCCGGCCCATCGACCAGTTGGGGTGGTTGAGAGCGTCCTGCAAAGAAGCGTTTGCGATTTGGCCCTTCGACCACGTGCGAAACGGGCCGCCCGACGCTGTCAGCGTCACCTTCTCAATGGCGCCACGGTTTGCCGCTTCGAACACCTGAAACAGGGCGTTGTGCTCGGAATCGAGGGGCAGAAGCGTTGTGCCGTGGGCCCTCGCCCGCTCCATCATCAGCGCGCCGGCGCAGACCAAGGCTTCCTTGTTCGCGAGAGCCACCGTTCGGCCGGCCTCTATCGCTGCCATGGTGGGGTGCATGCCGGCCGCGCCAACCATGGCGGACACGACGATGTCGCAAGGCCTCTGCGCGGCATCAACAACGGCTTCGGCGCCTGCCGCCGCCGTGATGCCAGTGCCTGAAAGGGCTTCCTTAAGCGCTCCCAGCGACGCCAGATCGGCAACCACTGCGTGCCGTGCCCCCAGCTCACGCGCGCGCGCCGCAAGTTTCGGGGCGTTGGTGTTGGCGACGACCGTAACAACCTGAAAGGCCTGCGGGTTGTCGAGGGCGATGTCAGCGGCGCTGTCGCCAATCGACCCCGTCGCGCCGAGAAGGCAAAGGGACTTGGGGGCGGCGGCATCACCGCTGCCGACTGGGGAAGCGCTGTCGCGCGGCACAGCTGTCATGCGATGCCCCATGTCAGAAGCCCGTTGGCGACGGTCCCATCACCCTTGCGTGCCAAGCCGATCAGGAAAGCTGCCGTGCTGGCAAACACAAGGCCATCAACGCGGTCCATAAAGCCCCCGTGGCCGGGCAGGACGGAGCCCGAATCCTTCACACCGAACTTTCGCTTTAGCCCCGATTCAAACAAGTCGCCCGCCTGCGCGGCCACGCTCAAAAACGCTGCCAAGAGAATGACCATGACCAGTGCAATGGGGTCCGTGCGCCCATGGGTTGTGGTCTGCGTGACGAGCGCGTCGGCCCAGATCAGATAGCCGAGGCACAAGACGATCGTGGCCAACATGCCAGAGACGGCGCCAGACCACGTCTTTTTGGGAGAGACGCGCGGCATCAGCTTCGGCCCGCCGAACGTTCGTCCGCCGAAATAGGCCGCGATATCGGTCGCCCAGACCGCGACGAAGACCAGAAGAAGCGCCGATAGGCCTCCAGCGTCATGCCCGCGCAAGCTCACAAGGCTGACCACGAGCCAAACAGCGTAGGCGATACCGGTGAACGACCAGCGGCGGCGGCTTTCGAGCAGGGCCGACGCGAGCGCCAGGAACAGGAGCCCCGTCGCCAGAATAACAGCGGAGACGGGGCCGACAACGTGCGCAATCAACCCCGAAACGAAGACGATGCCAGAGCCGGCTAAAAGCCGCTTTGCGGACGTTGAGCCGGTCAAACGCTCCCACTCTCGAAGGACAAACAAGCCAAGCAGCGAGACCGCGAGAACAGCGACCAGACCTCCCGTCCAGCTGATGACAAGCGCGACGACTATCAAAAGAACGCCGGATACGACCCGCTTGAACAATTCGTTCATTGGCGAGCCAGCCGGCGGTTGCGGACGTGTGGCCGTTGCCGGATCGTCCCGGGCGTCGCTGGGACTGAGGCCAGGGCTCTGGCCGGAGCTATGACCGGGGTCTTGAGCAGCATTCATAGCTGCAGTCGAATAGTGGGAAATGTGGCGCTTGGCCAGTTGGCCATTGCGCCCGCGGGCCGATTTAGCCTGTGGCGATTTTCTGGACGGGGACAGGAGCCGCCGCTACAGGCTCGACGGCCCCGAAACGGCGTTTGCGGCCAGCAAACTGTGCAAGGGCGGTATCAAGCGCCGCTCCATCAAACTCGGGCCACATGCAGGGCAGAAACACGAGCTCTGCATAGGCGGCTTGCCAGAGTAGAAAGTTCGATAGCCGCATCTCGCCGCTGGTCCGGATGATCAGATCAGGGTCCGGGTGCCCCGCCGTATCGAGCATTTGCTCGAACACCGCCTCATCGATTTGGTCAGGGCGCAGGACGCCGCTTGCGACTTGCTCTGCCAAAGACCGGGCGGCGCGGACGATCTCATCACGCCCACCGTAATTGAAGGCAATGTTGAGGTTCTGTGCGCTCTGATGGCGCGTGACATGCTCCGCGCGCTCGAGCAAAGCGAGGATATCAGGCTGAAGATTGTCGCGTTGCCCCAAAACGCGCACACGCACACCGTTGGCCTTCAGCTCCGCCAGGTCACGCTCCACGAAAAGGCGCAGTAGCCCCATCAGGTCACGGACCTCTTGGGGCGGACGGCGCCAATTCTCCGATGAAAACGCAAATAGTGTCAGATGCCGAACGCCGCGTTCGCCGACAGCGCGGACCGCCTTGCGCAGCATCTCAACGCCTTTGCGGTGCCCCTCGGTGCGCGGCAGACCTCGAGCCTGCGCCCAGCGTCCATTGCCATCCATGATGATGCCAATGTGTTCGGGTATCACAGACCCGCCGGGCAGGCCCGTCGCCGCCACATCCGGATGGGGTTCACCATCTCGCGCCAGGTGCGCGCTAAGAGCGGAGGAAGACGTCATGGGAGCCATTTGTTTGCGCCGATGAGCCGGCCTTGGGTGAAAAGCTTACGCAGGAACCGTTCGCAAACCGTTAGAGACGCCAGCGCCTAGACTTGCATGATCTCTGATTCTTTCGTCTGGGTCATCGTGTCGACTTCCCCTACGAAACGATCGGTCAGCTTCTGGATTTGATCGGAAAGACGGCGCTGTTCGTCCTCTGACAGGTCGGCGCCTTTTTTGACGTGGTCCAGTCCATCTCGGCGGACGTGGCGGATGGCCACGCGCGCCTGTTCAGCATATTTTTGCGCCACCTTGGCCAGTTCGGTCCGCCGCTCCTCGTTGAGCTCGGGGATCGGCAGGCGAATATTGGTGCCATCGACGACCGGATTAAGGCCGAGATTTGATTGTCGTATGGCTTTTTCCACCGCGATGAGCGTGCCTTTGTCCCAAACTTGGATCGAGATCAGGCGCGGTTCGGGCACCGAAACGGTCGCCAGCTGCGGCAGCGGCAGTTGGCTGCCATAGGCTTCAACCGTGATCGGCTCCACCAGGCTCGCTGAGGCACGGCCGGTGCGCAGGCCCCCAAACTCGGTTTTCAGGCTCGACAAGGCGCCCTGCATACGGCGCTCCAAGTCTGCCAAATCGACGGCGTCGGTCATTTTTCTTACTCTTGTTGGCGTGCGGCAACCGCCGCGCAGCGGGTTGTATGCCGAGACTTACGGGTCGATCCGGGTACCGACCGGCTTGCCCGCAGCAACCTGCACCAGGGCGCCCGGCTCATGAATTGAGAAAACAATTATGGGAAGGGCGTTGTCGCGCGCAAGGGCGAGCGCAGCCGTATCCATGATCTGAAGGCCCCTGCTCAAGGCTTCATCCAAGCTTAAGCGGTCAAACCGCTCAGCGGAGGGATCCTTTTTGGGGTCCACGGTGTAGACGCCGTCTACTTGCGTCGCTTTGAGGATCGCGTCAGCACCGATTTCGGCTGCGCGCAGTGCCGCGCCGGTATCGGTGGTGAAGAACGGGCTGCCCGTCCCGCCGGACAAGACCACCACGTCGCCTTGGTCGAGCGCAGCCGTGACCGCGCGC
>JAHCMG010000287.1 GCA_019192585.1 Devosiaceae bacterium MH13 | reverse complement strand
CGGGACGCCCTTACCGGCGACCCAGAGAAGCTCGCCGACGTGCCAGCGGTGGTGCAGGACCTGCCCGGCTTCCGCGACCGGTGGCAGTTAAGCGGGCGAGACGTCGCGGTCCCCATTACGCCGGCGGTGAAGGTCTCCTCCGCGCTCGCGGCGCGGGGCGCGGCGGTGGCCGGTGTCGGGCCGGCGCTCCTGGCCGATTGGCTGGCGGCGCCTGTGGTCGAGGCACGGCAACTGGCTTGCCTCTATCCCGATCTTTCGTTCGACGTTGCTGCATCCGCGCCTGCGGCCTGGCTTGTGCGGCCCGCGTCGGTGCCCGAGACCGCCAAGGTCGCGGCGGTCGCGCACTTCCTGCGCGAAAACCTTCGTGGCTCCGGCACTTTCACAGGCGATTAGCGGCAGTAGGTCGAGCGGCGCTCGGCAAGGTCAAAATGCAAATGATCGGTATGGAAACCATCGGAGCCCGGGCCGAGGACGGTGCGAAACGGCCCGCACGCCGCTTGGCGGACCCTCGCCTGGAACCTTGCATCCGCTGAGCCGCCTGAGCGTGGCGCGACGCTCCACTGCCTGCCGCTTGCCAAGGTGATCGCCCGCACATCGATGGCGCGGCCGAAACTGTGCTCGCTCATCCGCGCGCCCGGCTGGTGGTTGCGGGTGCGGCAGACATAGGACGCCGCGACATGCACGGTGGCGGGCGGTGCGCCATGGATGGCACGCGCAGCAGGCGCGATCTCACCGCGCAAGAACTGCGCAAAGGCCAAGGCCGTCGGGCAAGTGAGCGTGGCGGTGGGGCGAAGCGCAATGCCGCCGATGGACGTGACCTTAACAGGCGCGGGGATGCCGCAGGCGCCCGGCCCATTGATGGGCGATGGCTGGTTGAAGATCACCCCAAGCGCCCGCAACTGAGCCGCGCAATCACCACCAGCCGTTGGCAAGGCTGGCAGAACCGTTTGTGTAGGAGCCGAGGGCGCGAATGGCGTCGCGGCGAGCGGCAGTGGCGCCCTGTCGGCACGCGGTATGGGAGCAGGCGCAGCGTAGGGCCGCCTCGATGGCGCTTGCAGCGAAGGGACGGTGCCAGCGGACGGGCTCAGCGGGATCGGCGCCGGGGGGACGGGCGCTACCGACTGGGCGTGAGCAATGTGCACGCCAGAACTCGCCCCCAAGGCAAGGCTGAGGGCGACGGTGAGCGCAGAGAGGCGCGGCCAAAGAGCTGAACGAAGCAAGGCAAGCATGTGGCCTCAGACCGGCCAAACATGGCCAGTTTTGGGCGTGCATGCGGCTGCTCACACCAGTGGTTAACGGCCCAGGGCGGAGCGGTTCTCCACAGCCGTCCACAGCTGTGGGTTGTTTCGGCACCACTCCCGATAGAATCCAAACGCGGAACCATTGACCCGAGGGATTCACCTTTGTGCCTGCCGCCGTCCGTGGTTGGGTGGCGCGTTGTTTTTTGTATGCGTGGGAGCTCGCTGTGCGGACGAGCAAACGGCATCTAGCGGCCTGGCTGTTGTTGGCAGCAGGCGGCCTGGCAGGATGCACGACAACCGAAGCCGACCGGAGCGTTTCGCTGGCGGCGATCTCCACCCACGAGCCCGTAGTGGTGGTAATGCCCGACATGCCGGCGCACGAGTATGAGGTGGTCTCCACCTATGCCGGTCCGGATTTTTGGGTGACCACCCAGCGGGTCTCTGGTGGCACGTGCTATGTCCGGGTTCAGAGCGCGGGGGCAGATCGGATCTGCCAGCTGGGCTCGACGATCCGGTATTCACCGCGCGTTGCGCCGGCCGGCGACCTTAGGCCGGTCCCCGGTTTCATCGTGGGCCTGTTTCGCGGGCTCGACCAAGAACGCGCGAAAGAGCGGCTGGTTGCCGATCCGCTGTCGCCCAACTTTGCGCTGCCCCCCGGTGGCATACCGGTGGTTCTGGGGCAGCCGGTGCCGCGCGCCGGTTAGCGCGCGAGCCAGAGTCCGGCGCGGCTAGATCTCGAACCGCACGCCGTTCAGCGAGTAGCGGCCTGGCTCCAGCGGCAGCTGCATCACGATCGATCCATCGCGCGTGACCTGAAGCCCTTGGCCGCCGACGCCATAGCTGTACCGCGCGCCATCGCAGACCGTCTGGTCTTCAAAGGGCTGCGGACCATCGCTCATAAAGTCGAGGCTCTCACACTCGGCAAGCGCCATCCGCCGCACTTCGCCGGTTCCGCGATCGCGGAAGACCAGACTGAGCGTCGACCGCTCGAACAGCGGCTGGTTCTGCGTGGTGCTTGCCTCGCGTGCGCGGAGCATGTCGATGAGCGCGTCGCCACTGTAGGTTTGCCCGTCCTGCGGGCCGGTTCGGCTCGTCGACACCGGTTGTACAGCGGCCGGCGCGCTGGCGGTGAAGGCCAGGTTGAAGGCCGAGCGGAGCGGCGCTGGCGGTGCATCAGCATCGACGGCCCTCAACGTGGAAGCGGGCGCCGCGGGAGAATGGGTCGCATCGACCGAATGAGAGTTCGGCAGCGCCCCGATCATCGGGGTTTCAAGCTCAGACGTGCAACCGCTGAGGAACAGAGCCGCCAGCAGCGCAGCGCCTGCTGCCGGGCCCTTGGAGGTTGAAAAGCGCATCATCCATCTTTCGCAATTGGCCAAGAAACCAGCATTCTGCCCGTGCATCTACACGCACGGGCAGAACGACCTGCAAGGCAATCAGCAGGATTTGCGAACCAGCGTGATGTGCTGATCGTCAACGATCCGACGGGTCTGGATGAAGACCGGGTCGTTGCACTGATGGATGACGTGGGAGCCAGCCACCTGTGGGTTGCCCACCCACGTGCGCGATGCGCTTGAGACGTGGATGCCACGCGTGTTGTGCTCAACGATAGCAGGCATCAGCACAGCTTCGTAGCAACGGTCACGGTTGATGACTTCTTCGGTGGTGAACGTGCGGGCTTCTGCTACGCCGAGCGACGCGACAGAGGTCCCAGCGACAACCAGCCCAGCAACGAGCAACCGATTGATTGGCAGCGATGTCATGTGTCTTGTCCTATATTGGTTTCATTGTTCGCCGCACGCCGGAAAAAAGCCCCTTTTCAACAGAAGAGTCAAATTTATTAACCAATATTTTTAATATAATCCATATTAGGTATAGTATCTCTCTAAGTACACTGCCATAGCCCCACCATTAAGCAATTGATGATTCAGACGTTATTTTGATTAGCCAACTGACATCTGCGTCAAGATAGCCCAAATAGAGTAAGCAACGCCTTCGCGGGCGGTGCCCACGGGCCTGATGCCCTTTCTGACAAGAAAAATGCTTTGCTGCTTTAGGTGCAGCGCAGCAATGGCGCGCCGGCTCGGCGCCTAGCCGTCCATCTTGAGGGCTTTGATGAACGCTTCCTGCGGGATGTCGACCTTGCCGAACTGCCGCATGCGTTTTTTGCCCTCTTTCTGCTTTTCGAGCAGCTTGCGTTTCCGCGTCACGTCGCCACCATAACATTTGGCCGTCACATCCTTGCGCAGGGCGCGGATGGTCTCGCGGGCGATGATCTTGCCGCCGATCGCCGCCTGAATGGGGATCTGGAACATGTGCTGCGGGATCAGGTCCTTGAGCTTCTCGCACATGGCCCGGCCGCGGCGCTCGGCCTGCGAGCGGTGGACCAAAACCGAAAGCGCATCGACCGGCTCTGCATTGACGAGGATCTGCATCTTCACCAGGTCACCAGCCTCATGGCCGGTGATGTGGTAGTCGAAGCTTGCGTAGCCTTTAGAGATCGATTTGAGCCGGTCGTAAAAGTCGAACACGACCTCGTTGAGCGGCAGCTGGTAGACCAGCATGGCACGCGTGCCAACATAGCTGAGCTCTTTTTGGATCCCGCGGCGCTCTTGGCAGAGCTTGAGGATCGCGCCGAGATACTCATCGGGCGTGAGGATGGTCGCGTTGATCCACGGCTCGCGGATCTCTTCGATCTTCATGACGTCGGGCATGTCGGCGGGATTGTGCATCTCGATGACATCGCCGGAGCCGCGCATGACCATCTCGTAGACCACCGAGGGGGCGGTTGCGATCAGATCGAGGTTAAACTCGCGCTCGAGCCGCTCCTGGATGATCTCCAGGTGTAACAGACCGAGGAACCCGCACCGGAAGCCGAAGCCGAGCGCGGCAGACGTCTCCATCTCAAAGGAGAAGCTCGCATCGTTGAGCCGCAGCTTGCCCATGGCAGAGCGCAGATCTTCAAAGTCTGCGGCATCCACCGGGAACAGGCCGCAGAACACCACGGGCTGCGCTGGCTTAAAGCCGGGCAGCATATCCGCGGTGGGTTTGCGCTCATCGGTGATGGTGTCGCCAACGCGGGTGTCGGCCACCTCTTTGATCGACGCGGTCAAAAAGCCGATCTCGCCGGGGCCGAGCTCGCCCAGTTCGGTCAGCTTGGGCGTGATCACGCCGACACGGTCGACATCGTAGGTCGCGCCGGTGCCCATCATGCGGACCTTCTGGCCCTTTTTGAGGGTGCCGTCGATCACGCGCACGAGCACGATGACGCCGAGATACGCGTCGTACCAGCTGTCGACCAGCATGGCTTTGAGGGTGGCATTGGGCCGGCCGCGCGGCGCGGGCAAGCGTTGCACGATGGCTTCGAGCACATCGTCGACGCCGAGCCCGGTCTTGGCGGAGATCATCACGGCGTCGGACGCGTCGAGCCCGATCACCTCTTCAATCTGCTCTTGCACGCGCTCGGGTTCGGCGGCGGGCAAATCGACCTTGTTGAGGACGGGCACAATCTCGTGGTCATTGTCGATTGCTTGGTAGACGTTGGCGAGGGTCTGCGCCTCAACGCCTTGGCTGGCGTCGACGACCAGAAGTGAGCCTTCGCACGCGGCCAGCGAGCGGTTCACCTCATAGGCGAAGTCCACATGGCCCGGCGTGTCGATCAGGTTCAGCGTGTAGGTGATGCCGTCCTTGGCTTCATAGATCAGCCGAACCGTCTGCGCCTTGATGGTGATGCCACGCTCGCGCTCGATCTCCATCGAATCGAGCACCTGCTCCTTCATCTCGCGCTCGGTCAGCGAGCCGGTCATCTGGATCAGGCGGTCGGCCAGCGTGGATTTTCCATGGTCGATATGGGCGACAATGGAGAAATTGCGGATGGTGCTGAGCTCGACGCTGTCGTCGGCGGCCGCGCTGGCTGTGCCGGCGGCGGGCGTGGGGGCGAGTGCGGGTTCGTTCATGGTGCGCGGCTATAGCACCGCTCGGGGATGCGGCAAAGCAAAACACGCCCCAGCAACCAGCGCGGAGTGTCGCGCCAAACGCGCCCCAACGCAGGCGCGTTTTTGGGGTTGAGCCGGACCTAGGGTCATAGCTTAGGAGATGTCAGCATGGCTGTGTGGCTCGGGCCCTTCGGCCGATGCAAAGGACATGCATTGTGATGGCTCATCCCCTTTCGGCACCCGCCGACACCTACCTTACGGCCGCCGAATGCGCACGCGAAACGGGCGTAACGGTTCGGGCCTTACGGCTTTATGAGGCACGTGGGCTGATTGCGCCGCCGCGAACTGAAAAGAACTGGCGGCTGTATGGTGCTAAGGAGATAGTCCGGCTCAGCGAAATTCTGGCGCTGCGAGCAACGGGGCTCACCCTCGCGCAAATCGCTGACCTGCTCGCTAGCCAGGACGCCGACACCAGCGCCCTTTTGGCGCTTCAGGAAGACCAATTGCGCGCCGCCCATGCCCAAACCGAACGAAGCCTCGCGCTGATTGTGCGGCTTCGCGAGAAGCTTGGCCGAGGCGACACACTTTCGGTGAACGAACTGATCGAACTGGCAAAGGACACCGCCATGACCGAACCCAGGACCATGGCCTGGAAGCGCTATGAGCAGATGCGCCCACGCACCGCCATCACCATCGAGCCGGCGCTTCTCGAGGCCTATGTCGGCACCTACGCTTTCGAAGATGGGATGGTCGCCCAGATCAGCGTCGAGAAGGATGCGCTGCGCTGCCGCCTAGTGGGCCAGCCCTATGCGGCCCTTTATCCCGAGGCAGACGACGCCTTTTTCTTCACCGTGGTGCCCGCGCAAATCACCTTCACCCGCCACGGCGGTAGTGTGACCAAGCTGACACTGCATCAGAACGGCCATGAGTTCAGCGCTGAACGCTGCGACCCGGCTTTGTTCGCCGAAGCGGAAGCGGCCCGTAAGGCCGATGCACAACGTGTAGCACCGCGCGCCGAAAGCGAGGCAGCCCTGCGCCGCTCACTGGCAGAACACGCGGCTGGCAAGCCAGATTATGCTAGCATGCGCGCACCACTTGCCGAAGCCGTGCGTGAGCAACTGCCCATGGGGCAGGCAGAGCTTGAGCGGTTAGGCCCGGTTCAGTCGGTTGCGTTCCATCGCGCGACCGCAGAGGGCTTCGATGTGTTCGACGTCCACTTTGCCAATGGGCGGATGGAATGCGGCATCAGCTTTGCGTTGGACGGCCTAATCGACGGGCTGTACATGCGCAGCTAGCCATTGTTTGGCCGCGCTTAGCTGTCCTGCCGGTGGCTGTAGGTTTCGTTGATGCGTTGCTCGACATACGCGCCCGCTTGAATGGGATCGTATCGCGGCGGGTTGTCGGGTGATTGGCAGCTTTCCAGCACGGCCAATTCAACATCTGGGTTCGGGCCGAAGAACAGCGGGATCGAGTAGCGCTGCCGCCCCGATCGGTTGATCGCTCGGTGGATGGTCGACTGGAAATAATTGTTCGTCCAGCGCGCCATCATGTCCCCGACATTGACGATGAAGGCGCCCTCCACCGGCGGCGCCTCCACCCATTGGCCGGCGGCGTTGAGCACCTGCAGCGCCGCCGTCTCATCGGTGCACAGGATGGTGAAACACTCATAGTCGGAGTGCGCGCCGATGCCGATCTGCTTTTCGTCGATCACCCCGTCTTGGCTTGGATAGTGCAGCACGCGCATCACCGACAAAGGCTTGGTGATCATCGGCGCGAAATAGTCCTAGGGCAGCTCGAGCGCCAAAGCGAAGGCGCGGAAGATATCGGCGCCGAACGCCAAGGCTGCGGCGTGATAGGACAGGAGGGCCTCGCGAAAACCGGGCACTGCCGTTTCGGACGGCCACTGGTTGGGGTTGTAGCCGAACAAGCCGCGCGCCAGGTCGGGATCATCGGGCGCGAGGTCGAGCGCGAAGTCGAACGCCTCGTGCATATCGCCCTTGGCGGTCGGGTCGGTGTTCTCACCCAGAAGCGCGGTGTAGCCACGATTGCCGGGATTGTTGTCGACCGGGATCGATCGTTTCACCGCATCGGGCAGCGCAAAGAACCGGTGCGCGGCATCAAAGGTGGCGTCGATCACCGGCTTGGGCACGCTGTGACCCGCGGCATAGAAAAAGCCAACCTGGGTGCACGCATCG
>JAHCMG010000286.1 GCA_019192585.1 Devosiaceae bacterium MH13 | reverse complement strand
AGCAAACGCCCGAGCGCGAGTTCAACGCCGATGAGATCGCCGCGCTGATCAACCGCGATGAGAATCAGGGCGGGGGCGGGGCCACCGACCAAGCGCCAGCGACCCGCGGGCTCGCCTCGGGCCAGGATGCAAGGCTGTCTGAGAGCGAGATGGATGCTCTACGCCGCCAGATCGCGCGCTGTTGGAACCCACCGGTTGGGGCCGTCGGCGCGGCGGATCTGGTTGTGCGCGTGCAGATGGATCTGGCTGAAAACGGCTCGCTGCGCAGCCGTGCGCAGGTGATCAACTCATCGGGCAACCCATCCTTCCAGGCGGCTGCCGACAGTGCCTTGCGCGCGGTTCGGCGCTGCGCGCCCTATTCTCTGCCATTTGAGAAGTATGCTGCGTGGCAGAACGTGATTGTGAACTTCGATCCGCGCGAGATGTTGCGGTGACACACCGGGCAGCGGCCACGTCTTTTGGTCGTTGCGGGAGATGACCATGATGACCGACCTTTTGATCCGCCGACCCTCAGCTCTGCCTTTGGCCATGGCCGTGATCTTGGGCCTCGTGTTTGCGGCACTTGCCGCCAAGCCTGCCCATGCGGTTCTCGAGATCGACATCACGCAAGGCTCGCTTGAGCCGTTGCCGATTGCGCTGCCAGCGTTCGGCTCGGCCACAGACGCGCAGGTCGGCGCGGAGATGGTGCAGGTTATCAGCAACAATTTGCAGCGCTCGGGGCTTTTCCGGCCGGTCGATCCGGCCTCCTTCATCCAGCAAGGGCTCAGCGTCGATGCCGGCCCCAACTTCGCCGAGTGGCGGGTGATCAACGCCCAAGCCCTGGTTGTCGGTGCCGTCGAACGGCAGGGCGATGGCCGCCTGCGCGTCGATTTCCGGCTGTGGGACGTGTTCGGTGCCGAGCAAATGATCGGCCAGCAATATTTCACAACGCCTGAAAACTGGCGCCGCGTCGCGCACATCATTTCCGATGCGATCTACCAGCGTTTGACGGGGGAATCGGGCTATTTCGACAGCCGCGTGGTCTTCGTTGACGAGACCGGGCCGAAGGACAATCGGGTGAAGCGGCTCGCCATCATGGATCAAGATGGCGCGAACCTGCGTTACCTGACCTCGGGCGCGGACCTGGTGCTGACGCCGCGTTTCTCGCCTGGCCGCCAAGAGATTACCTACATGTCGTTTGAGGGCGGGCAGCCGCGCGTCTACCTTCTCAACATCGAGACGGGGCAGCGCCGGATTGTTGGCAACTTCCCCGGCATGACGTTCGCGCCGCGCTTCTCGCCGGAGGGCGGGCACTTGGTGATGAGCCTTCTGCAAAACGATGGCTACTCGGACATCTACCGGTTTGACCTGGGCGCGCAGACGACCACCCGGCTCACCAACTCGCCATCGATCGATACGTCGCCGAGCTACTCGCCGGACGGCTCGCGCATTGCGTTCTCGTCGGACCGGTCTGGCTCGGGTCAGATCTATGTGATGGGCGCCGACGGCGGGAACCCGCAGCGCATTTCGTTCGGCTCTGGTGTCTACTCGACGCCCGTCTGGTCGCCGCGCGGGGACCTGATTGCCTTCACCAAGCAGCAGGGCGGGCGGTTCCTGATCGGCGTTATGAATGTTGATGGCTCCGGCGAGCGCATCCTCACCGAAGGCTTCCACAATGAGGGGCCGACCTGGGCACCCAATGGCAGGGTCTTGATGTTCTTCCGCGACACGCCGGGCGCCAGTGGCGGGCCGCAGCTGTGGACGATCGATCTGACCGGCTTCAACGAGCTGCGCGTCGGCACGCCCTCATTCGGCTCCGATCCGGCCTGGTCGCCGCTGCTTAACTGATTGTTCAGCATAGCGGCAGCAAGGCCCCACCGAACGGGGACTTGCCACAAAAAAGCCCGCGTTTACCATGACCAGCAAGCAGCATTTAACCTTGCCAAGTCATGAAGCTGACTGTGTGCATTTGATTGTTTTGCGGCCGAACGCTGGCGCCGCACCTTAGGAAAGTCCCTTGTTATGGCCCGGGCCCAGTTCTCCGTCCTCCCCCGTCTCGCGGTGGCCGTTTTCGCCGCTCTGTTCGTTGCAGCCTGTGCGTCGACGACGCCCGATCAGCTGCCGGTCACGCAGGGTGCGGCGCCTCCGGGCTCGGCGCAGGACTTCACGGTGAATGTTGGCGACCGGGTCTTCTTTGAGACCGACTCGTCCAACCTGACCGCCGAGGGCCAGCTGACGCTCGACCGCCAAGCGGCGTGGCTGAACCAGTATCCTCAATATTCGATCCAGCTTGAAGGCCATGCCGATGAGCGCGGCACCCGCGAATATAACCTCGCGCTCGGCGCCCGCCGGTCGGCAGCGACGCGGGACTATCTGGTTTCGCGCGGCATCAACCCGCAGCGGCTGAGCACGATTTCCTACGGCAAAGAGCGCCCTGTCGCGACGTGCAACGACATCACGTGCTGGTCGCAGAACCGGCGCGCGGTCACGGTGCTGCTCGGCGGCTCGTAGACCCTGCTTTCAAAGGCATTTCTAGGGCTGGGCGCCGGACGGTGACCCGGCCCTATTCGTCTTCGTCGTCTAGTTTGGAGATCATCGCCATAAATGGCGCTTCGTCACCATTGGTCAGGTGCAGGACCCCCAAAGTGGTGATGACATCGTGCCGTGGGCTCTTCATCGCGGCATTGATCTCATAGTCCTGGTGGCCGTGGAGAAACTCTTTGGCCTCGACCGATTCCATAAAGGCGCGCATGGCCCGAACGGGGGTGCGGGCCATCAAGTCGCTTGGTGCAGAGAACCGGTAGCGGCCTTCGCCTCCGGTGCGGGCATCAATCAGAATCGTTTGAAACTGTGCCATGGAGGCGTACCTTCCGCTTTGCTGGAGGTGTTGGCTGGTGGCGCTGTCCTAACATTTGCCGTCTTTGACTGGAATGCGCCATGAACACCCGCCCTGGTTATGTGTGGCGGTTCCCGTATTTGCATAGAGCCTTGATATGAACGCTGTACCCTTTTGCTGGCGTCCTGGTCTGATCGCCGCCGCGCTTGTCATGTTTGCCGGCTCCGCGCCGGTGCAGGCCCAGTCTGGCCTGATCCCACCTGGCAACATTGGCGGGGACACCGTTTTGGTGCAGTCCAACCCCGCTGCCGTGGCCGAAGCGAACATTCGCATCGAACGGCTTGAGGGCGAATTGCGTGCGCTGACCGGGCAGATGGAGCAGCTGATGTTCCAGATGCGGCAGATGCAAGATGAGCTTCAACGGGCGCGTGAAGATACGGAGTTTCGCCTTCAAGAGCTTGAAGGTGGCGCGGCCCCGGCCCGGCGCAGTGATCTGACGACCGGTACCGTCAGCGACGATGATTTGCGCCAGGCCCTGCTGGCGCGCGAGCGGGGCGAGCCGTCGCGCGATTTGGGCACGCTGAGTGTCGACGGCGCGGGCCAGACCGTAGGGGCCACCTTGAGCACCGCGCCGTCTGACGCGCCGCTTGATCTGTCGAGCCTCACGCTCGGCGGTGATCCCTCGGCGCGGCCGACCACGCCGCTTGAAGACCAAGTGGCCTCGCTCGATCCCGGCGCGGCGCTCGCGTCCGGCGATATCTACGATCTTGGCTATGACCATGTGCTGCGCGGCGACTACACCCAGGCGGTGGCCACGTTTGATGATTTTTTGGCCCGGTTCCCCGACGACCCGCTGCGGCCCAAGGCGCATTTTTGGCTCGGCGAATCCTACTTCGCGATGGGGGACTACACGCCGGCGGCAGAGCAGTTCCTGACCGTTTTCAACGGCTACCCCGAAGATGTGAAAGTCCCCGATGCTCTGCTGAAGTTGGGCATGTCGCTTCAGCGCCTTGGTGCGCAGGATCAGGCCTGCGCCACCTTCGGCAAGCTTTTGACCGACTTCCCGCGCGCGCCGCAAATCGTGCTGGGCACCGCGCAGGCCGAGCAACAAGCCGCCGGATGCTAAGCTTGTGAGTGCGCCCAAGCCAGCGACGCCGATTGGCCTCGACCCGCGCTGGCTGGCGGTCGCTGATGCTTTGCGGCGCGAAACCTGTCTCCTTCTTGCCGTCTCTGGCGGCCCGGACTCGATGGCGATGATGGCGGGCCTCGCGTTTGCGCGCGATGCTGGTGCCCTGGGTGCGCAGCTTCACGTCGCGACCGTCGACCATGGCCTGCGGGCTGAAAGCGCGCAAGAAGCCGCGCTGGTTGAAGAGGCAGCCGCCACGCTGGGCCTTGCATGCGAGCGGATCACCCTAACCGCGCCCGAACCGGTGGGAAGCGTTCAGGCTTGGGCCCGCGCTGAGCGCTATGCGGCTTTGGCGTCCTCGGCTCGGGCATTGGGTGCGGCCATCGCGACGGCCCACACAGCTGATGATCAGGCCGAGACTTTTCTGATGCGCGCCGCGCGGGGGACCGGGGCCGAAGGGCTCGCGGGTATCCGTGCCCAAACCGTGCTGGAAGGCGCGCGGGTCATCCGGCCTTTCCTGGACTGGGCGCGCGCCGATTTGCATACAGCGCTTGGAGGCGCGCCGGTCGGGGCGGTCGATGACCCGTCGAACGCAGACGCGCGCTTCACGCGGGTGCGGTTCCGCAACTGGTTGGCGGATGCGCCGCAGCCAGACAGCGACCGATCGGTTGCCGCCGGCTTGGCGCTGAGCGCCGACATTGCGAGCCGCGAGAGCGCTGCGCTCGACCATTACGCCCGCGACGTTCTGAGCCACTTTGAGGGCCTCAATGCGGGCTACGCCATCGGTTCTCTCGACGCTGAAGTGCCCAATGCTGTTCTCGGGCGGGCGCTGCGTTCGGCCTTGCTGACCGTATCGCGACGCTCGGCGTCGGAACGCGGACTGGACCTCGCAAGGGCTTGCGAGGTCGCGGAACGCCTTGCCGGTGAGCCGCAAGGCACCTGGGTTGGCGGTGGCGCGCACCTTAACTGGCAGCGCAAGACCGCTGGAATTGACCCCGAGCAGAAGCCGACAGCGCAAGTCTCGGTGCAGCTGGTCGCGGAAGAGGGGCGCCGCCCGTTCCCTGAAAGCACCATCGAACCCGGTGCGCAGG
This sequence comes from Devosiaceae bacterium MH13, assembly GCA_019192585.1. GTDB lineage: Bacteria > Pseudomonadota > Alphaproteobacteria > Rhizobiales > MH13 > MH13. The sequence continues at coordinate 5,322 of JAHCMG010000286.1, read as the reverse complement.
CCGTCTGGGACGGGCGCTTCGAGGTGGCCAACCGGTCGGGGCGCCCGATCTGCGTGCGACCGTGGTCGGCGTCGCTCAGCCCGGTCGTGCTGAAGTCTCTGCCGAAAGCTGTGCTCTGCACGCTGCCGGTTGCCTTGGCGGGCGACCATCTGGTCGCTGTGCCACGCGTGCTCGAAGAGGCGCTGATGTGCCCCGCAAACCCGCAAGTTTCGATCCGTTTTGTGCCGCCAAAGCGCGCTCTTTTGCCCTGAAGCCGCTGGCGCGGTCGCCTTGTGACCCGATGCCGCGCATTTTTGCTTACCTTGAAGCAAAGGAAATCGGGCTCGTTGGTTGGCAAGCCAGCACGCGACACCTATCTTGGAATGAACTGTCTTGGCCGTCGCACGTAAAACCGTTTGCGGCGAACCAAACCGCCCATTTCATTTGGGGACTGTCTGTCCCACGCCCTTCTTGGTTCAGAACTGGACTTGTCCATGAACTCGAATTTCAGAAACTTCGCTCTGTGGGTTGTTATCGGCTTGTTGCTGGTCGCGCTGTTCAACATGTTCTCTGGCCCGACGCGCCAGAGCGCAGGCAGCGAAATCGCCTACTCGCAGTTCCTTGCGGACGTCGAAAATGGCCGCATCCGCGATGTCGTGATTGTCGGATCGCAGATCACCGGTAGCTATTCCGATGGCGGCCAGTTCTCGACATTTGCGCCTGACGATCCTGCCCTGGTGCAGAACCTATCAGATTCTGGCGTGCGCATCACCGCGCAGCCGAACACCGAAAGCTTCTCGCTGTTCTCGGTCTTGATCTCGTTTGGTCCGATGCTGCTGCTGATCGCGGTGTGGATCTACTTCATGCGCCAGATGCAGGGCGGGGCCGGCGGCAAGGCCATGGGCTTTGGCAAGTCGAAGGCGAAGCTTCTGACCGAGGCGCATGGCCGGGTGACGTTTGAGGACGTCGCTGGCATCGATGAGGCGAAGGAAGACCTGCAAGAGATCGTGGAGTTTCTGCGTGACCCGGGCAAGTTCCAGCGGCTTGGCGGCCGTATTCCGCGTGGCGTGTTGCTGGTTGGCCCTCCGGGCACCGGTAAAACGCTCACAGCGCGTGCCGTGGCCGGTGAAGCGAACGTGCCGTTCTTCACGATTTCCGGTTCGGATTTTGTGGAAATGTTCGTTGGCGTTGGCGCGTCGCGCGTCCGCGACATGTTCGAGCAAGCGAAGAAAAATTCGCCCTGCATCATCTTTATCGATGAGATTGACGCTGTTGGCCGGCACCGCGGTGCTGGCCTTGGCGGCGGCAATGATGAGCGTGAACAGACGCTCAACCAGCTGCTCGTCGAGATGGATGGCTTTGAGGCCAATGAGGGCGTGATCATCATCGCGGCGACCAACCGCCCCGATGTGCTTGATCCGGCGCTGCTGCGTCCTGGCCGTTTCGACCGCCAGATCGTTGTGCCGAACCCGGACATTGTTGGCCGCGAGAAGATCCTCAAAGTGCATGTCCGCAACGTGCCGCTGGCACCGGACGTGAACCTCAAAACCTTGTCGCGTGGTACGCCGGGCTTCTCAGGTGCGGACCTGATGAACCTCGTCAACGAAGCGGCGCTTCTGGCGGCACGGCGCAATAAGCGCCTCGTGACCATGAACGAGTTCGAGGACGCCAAGGACAAGGTGATGATGGGTGCGGAGCGCCGCACGCTCGTCATGTCCGAGGAAGAGAAGAAGCTGACCGCCTATCACGAAGCTGGCCACGCCTTGGTGGCGCTGCGGATGCCGGCGTCTGACCCGGTGCACAAAGCCACCATCATCCCGCGCGGTCGTGCGCTGGGCATGGTGATGCGCTTGCCGGAGAAGGATCAGGTCTCGCTGACCCGCGCCAAGTGCTATGCCGACCTCGCCGTGGCCATGGGTGGCCGCGTCGCTGAAGAGGAAATCTTCGGCTACGAGAAGGTGACGTCTGGCGCGTCTGGTGACATTCAGATGGCGACCAAACTCGCCAAGGCGATGGCGACGCAGTTCGGCATGTCTGACAAGCTCGGGCCGCTCCTGTACGGTGAGAACCAGCAGGAAGTGTTCCTTGGCCATTCGGTCGCGCAGAGCCAGAACGTGTCCGAGCAGACCCAGCAGATGGTCGACGAAGAGGTGAAAGCCTTTGTCGAGCAGGGCTATCAGACGGCTAAGAAGATCATCACCGATGATATTGATGATCTGCACACCATCGCGCAGGGCCTGCTTGAGTATGAGACCCTGTCAGGGGACGAGATCCTTGCGTTGCTTGATGGCAAAGCGCCGGTTCGTGAAGACGATACCGACGACACGCCGACGCGCTCGCGCGGCTCTGCGGTGCCGAGCGCTGGCGCGAAGCCCAAAGACAAGGGTGGCGATGCTGGCGTTGGCGGCATGGAGCCGCAGCCAAGTTAAGCGCTGCACCGAGCGAGCGTGCCTTAACCCACCCCGGCAGGTCCGCCCTGCCGGGGTTTACTTTATTGTTTGTAAAGCTTGGTCATCATCTTTGAGCGGCCACCCCCCATGCACTAAGGGAGTGTTCTGCTAAGGCGGTTAGCCTGTCGGGTGCGGACGAGTCGGCACCGGACGGGCTGGTCAATCGTTGCGTGGGGGTACGGGCGTGTCACGTCGTTATTTCGGAACAGACGGTATTCGGGGCCGGGCAAATGCCGGCAACATGACCGCTGAGGTTGCCATGAAGGTCGGCATGGCCGCGGGCAAGCATTTCCGCAATGGCGGTTCACGGCGCCACCGCGTGATCATCGGCAAAGACACGCGCCTGTCCGGCTACATGATCGAGTACGCCATGGTCGCCGGCTTCACCTCGGTCGGCATGGACGTGTTTCTCGTCGGCCCGATGCCAACGCCCGCCGTTGCGATGCTGACCCGGTCTCTGCGCTGCGATTTGGGCGTGATGATCTCGGCGTCCCACAACGCCTATCATGACAATGGCATCAAGCTCTTCGGCCCCGATGGGTACAAGCTGTCCGATGAGATCGAGATGCGGATCGAGGCGCTGATGGACGCGCCGGCCGAACGGCTGCTTTCGTCGTCTGCCGATCTTGGCCGCGCTAAGCGCCTTGAAGGGGAACAGGCTCGCTATATCGAGTTTGCCAAACGCACGCTGCCGCGCTCGATGAGCCTTTCGGGGATGCGGGTGGTGCTCGATTGCGCGAACGGTGCCGCCTACAAGGTTGCCCCGGCCGTCCTGTGGGAGTTGGGCGCTGAGGTGATCACCATCGGCAATGAGCCCGACGGCATGAACATCAACGCTGGCTGTGGCTCGACGCAGCCCCAGGCGCTCTCCGCCAAGGTTCGCGAGTTGCGGGCCGATATCGGGATCGCGTTAGACGGTGATGCCGACCGCGTTGTGCTCGTCGATGAGCGCGGTGAGATCGTGCAGGGCGATCAACTGATGGCCGTTGTTGCCGACAGCTGGCATGTCGGCGAGAAGCTGACGCAACCCGGTGTGGTTGCCACGATCATGTCGAACCTGGGGCTTGAGCGTTACCTGCAGGGCAGGGGGCTGGACTTGATCCGCACCCAGGTTGGCGACCGCTATGTGGTCGAGCATATGCGCCAGCACGGCTACAATGTCGGCGGCGAACAGTCCGGGCACATCATCTTATCGGACTTCGTCACGACCGGTGACGGCCTCGTATCCGCCTTGCAGATCCTGTCCGTCGTTGCCCAACAAGAGCGCCCGGTGTCCGAGGTCTGCCGCCGGTTTGAGGTTGTGCCACAGATCCTCAAGAATGTGCAGTTCGATGGGACCAGCCCGCTCGAGAACGAAACCGTGCAAGGGGCTGTGGAAGCCGCGCGCAGCAAGCTTGGCAACCAAGGTCGCTTGGTCATTCGGCCTTCGGGGACGGAGCCTTTGATCCGCGTTATGGCAGAAGGCGACGACGAAGCACTGGTGGCAACACTGGTTGATGAGCTTTGCGACACCATTCGCAAGGCGGCCTAAGCCTTTCCGCAGATGTAAGCTCTGCTATATTTACGCGAATACTCTTTGATACTCGTGTAAACAAAGCCTTAAAATTGGTTAAGGGCAGTTAACCAACTCGGTTAACCTTAAAAGTTAGGGTTAAGCGGCCTTTAACTTCTTTCTTCGATAGTGGTGCTCGGAAACGGCCTAACGCCAGCCGTGGCGGAAGCACGTTCGACAGCGAAGAAGGAAGTCTTGTGATGGGTAAAACATCCACATCTCTGTTCATCGGTGCGCTTGCCACGACCCTGCTCGCAGGTCCGGCCCTTGCAGCCGATTACACGCCCCCGCCAGTGATCGATTTTGAGCCGGAGTATGACGTTCAGATCGGCGGCAACTTGTATCTGCGCGGCTATATTGGTTTCACCAACCAGGAAGTTGATGAGCTCGACAACGAACTGTTCGCCGCGGCGGCGCAGGTCGAGTTCCTGTCCTCTGAGTTTGAATCGGGTGGCTATTTCGGTGGTGCTATCGGTTACCGCCTGAACGAATGGTTCCGCGCTGATGTGTCTGCCGAGTGGCGCATGCGCACCGGCTATTACGGCCTTGATCGCGTGGCGAGCACGGTGGTTGGTACCTTTGACGGGACCAACCAGTACGAGGCTAACAAAGAAGAGTGGCTGTTCATGGCCAACGCCTTTGTAGACCTGGGCACCTACTACAAGATCACGCCCTATATCGGTGCCGGCATCGGTGCTGTGCACACCACGATCAGTAGCTTCAGCGATACGAACGTGCCGAACAATGGTGTTGCCTACGCTGCTGACAATTCAGAATGGTCGCTGGCCTGGGCGCTGCATGCAGGCCTCGCCTACCAGGTCACCGACCATGTCTCGATTGAAATGGGCTACCGCTACCTTGACCTTGGCGACGCATCATCGGGCGATATCATCACGTTCACGGGTGCCAACACCATCACCAACCCGATGGAATTCAACGGCCTGACCTCGCATGATGTGCAAGTTGGCATGCGTTGGGAACTGCCGGCCTTTGGCCATCACGATGACTTTATGAGCTACTAGGCTCCAGCATCTCAATCAGACTTGGCAGCGCCGCTGGCTTTCGGGCCGGCGGCGCTTTGCTTTTTGGGCTGGCGGCTAAGCACAAGAGGTTTTGCGGCGCTGCGGACTTTTCCTGCATTGACGAGGTCGCCGGCTTCTTCTACACGCCGCGGTGGGACACCCCTCCCCAACGAGGGGCTTACTATCTGGAAGGATAGCCACTGTGAGCATGACTGCACCCGGCACGCGGCCGGTCAATCCGCGTTTTTCGTCCGGCCCGTGCGCCAAGCGCCCCGGCTGGACCTTGGACACTCTTGGCGACGCGGCCCTGGGTCGTTCC
>JAHCMG010000285.1 GCA_019192585.1 Devosiaceae bacterium MH13 | reverse complement strand
CCGCAAGTTCCGACCTCTCAATAGGTCTGCCAACGCTGGCACGATGAAACGGCCCGGCTCAGCCGGGCTGTTTTCGTTTGGGCCGCCCCTTTTTGTCGCGGTGCATTTGTGAGGCTATCCGCAAGAACATTGCTGCCATGCACAGACAGGCCCCCCATAGCGCTTGTGGCCCCGACGCGGTTCAGCTAGACGGTGAGTCCCATGGCGCGATACATTTTCATCACTGGCGGCGTGGTTTCCTCCCTCGGAAAAGGCATTGCAGCAGCGGCTTTGGGCGCGCTTCTGCAGGCACGTGGGTACACGGTCCGCATCCGTAAACTTGACCCGTATCTCAACGTTGATCCGGGCACCATGTCACCGACGCAGCACGGCGAGGTGTTCGTCACCGACGATGGGGCCGAGACGGACCTTGATTTGGGACATTACGAGCGTTTCACCGGCCGTTCGGCGAACCGCAACGACAACATCACCACCGGCAAAATCTACCAGGACATCATCGCCCGTGAGCGGCGCGGTGACTATCTGGGCGCCACTGTTCAGGTGATCCCCCACGTGACAGACACGATCAAAGCCTTCGTTCGCTCGGGCAATGAGGGCTATGATTTCGTGATCTGCGAGATCGGCGGCACTGTAGGCGACATCGAAGGCTTGCCGTTCTTCGAAGCGATCCGCCAGCTCGGCAATGAACTGCCCCGCGGCGATGCGCTTTACATGCACCTGACGCTGATGCCCTACATCCCCAGCGCCGGCGAACTTAAGACCAAGCCGACCCAGCACTCGGTCAAAGAGTTACGCTCGATCGGCATCCAGCCCGACATTTTGATGGTGCGGTGCGACCGCCCGATCCCGCCGGGTGAGCGGCGCAAGCTATCGCTGTTCTGCAATGTGCGTGAACAGAGCGTTATTCCGGCGCTCGATGTGCCGCACATCTATGATGTGCCGTTGGCCTATCACGAGGAAGGGCTCGACGGCGAAGTGCTCGAAGCGTTCGGCATCACCGATGCGCCCGAGCCCGACCTGACACGCTGGCAACAGATTTCAGCCGGTGTGAAAGAAACCGATGGCTCGGTGAAAATCGCCGTTGTCGGCAAGTACACCGACCTCAAGGACGCCTACAAATCGCTGATCGAAGCGCTGACCCATGGCGGGATCGCGAACGGCGTGAAGGTCGATATTGAATGGATCGCGTCTGAAGTCTTCGAGCACGAAGACCCGTCACCCTATCTTGAGGGTGTGCACGGCATTTTGGTGCCCGGCGGCTTTGGTGTGCGTGGGGCCGAGGGCAAAATCAATGCGGCCTCTTTTGCCCGCACACGCAAGGTTCCCTTCTTCGGCATCTGCTACGGCATGCAGATGGCGGTACTCGATGCGGCGCGGAACATCGCGGACATTAAAGGCGCGCGGTCTTCTGAGTTTGAAACCGGCGATGGGCCCATTGTTGTAGGCCTGATGACCGAGTGGTTGCGCGGCAACGCGCTCGAGCGGCGCGCGTCTGAAGGTGATCTTGGCGGAACGATGCGGCTTGGCGCTTACGATGCGAAACTCGCACCTGGCAGCAAGATTGCCGGCATCTATGGCGCCGATCACATCTCGGAGCGGCATCGCCACCGCTATGAGGTGAACATTGATTACCGCGACACCCTCGAGAGGGCGGGGCTGAGCGTCGCCGGTCTGTCGCCCGACGGTGTGCTGCCGGAGACCATCGAGTATCCGGACCACCCCTGGTTTATCGGCGTCCAGTTCCACCCCGAACTCAAATCGCGCCCGTTTGAACCGCATCCGCTGTTTGCGTCTTTCATTGAAGCGGCGATAGAACAGAGCCGGCTTGTCTAAGCCCGCATCGTTTCTCGTACCAAGCATACCGACACCGGCACCATGACACCAAAGAACGCCCTTGATCACGTCGTTGTCGGCGTGCCGGACCTCGGCTCGGCCCGCGCGCGATTGTCTGCGCTCGGCTTCGCCGTGCAAGCTGACGCGCACCACCCGTTTGGGACCGGCAATTGCAACGTGTTCTTCGAGAACGGCACCTATTTTGAGCCGCTCGCCATCACCGATCGCGATGCAGAGCTTGCGGCGCTTAAAACCACCAACCCGTTCGTTCGCCGTTTTGATGCGTACCGGTTCCGCCATGGCTATGGGCCCATGATGGCCGCTTTCACCACCGACAGCGCGAGCCGGATGCAGGATCATTTCGAGAGCGAGGGGATCAGCGCGGGCGACATTCTGAGCTTCACGCGCAAACAGGCACTGCCCGAAGGCGGTGAGACGACGATTGGCGTTCATCTCGCGGTCTCGGCGACCGAGCGGGCGCCAGACATCACCCTGTTTTGCTGCGAGCATCTATCGCGCGAGATCCTCTGGCGGCCCGAACGCACGGCGCACCCCAACGGGGCACACGGTGTGACGCGCCTGATCGCTATTGAACCCAATCCGACTGACTTCCAATACCTGTTCCAGGCGGCCACCGGTGACCGGGAGTTGCGGACGACCTCGGTGGGCATGGAGATGGACCTGCCGAACGCGCTTGTTTCCGTCCTGTCGCCGACCGCGTACGCGGCCATGACCGGCCAAGAGGTCGCGCCATGGGGTCGCGGGGCACGGCTTGTCGCGGTCGAGATGGCGTTTGCGGATGTTGAGGCGCTCGCTACCCGACTAGATGGCGAGGGCATCGCATATGAGCAGCGGGGCGAGGCGCTTGTGATCGCCCCCACGCAATCGTTTGGCCTGACGATCATCGCGCACGAGGCGGACCCATCATGACCGCAGAAGCCAATGCATCAGTCGCCGTCGGACAGGCCGTCTTCGACAACGCTGCGCCGTTCTCCCTGATCGCTGGTCCCTGCGCGATGGAAAGCCGCGAGCATGCCCTGTTCATGGCGGGCGCTCTGAAGGAGCTTTCGGAGACGCTCGGCATCGGCCTGGTGTTCAAGTCGAGCTACGACAAAGCTAACCGCACAAGCCTCGGCGCTGGGCGCGGAATTGGGCTCGAAAAGGCCATGGCGGTCTTCGAAGAGATCAAGTCGACATACGGTCTGCCGGTGCTGACCGACGTTCACGAGCCGGGCCAGTGTGCCGAAGTCGCCGCGACCGTCGACGTGCTGCAGATTCCCGCCTTCCTTTGCCGGCAAACCGACCTTCTGGTGGCCGCTGCGGAGACGGGGCGGGTGGTGAATGTCAAAAAGGGCCAGTTCCTCGCGCCTTGGGACATGAAGAACGTGCTCGACAAGGTGACCGGCTCGGGCAACCCCAACGTGCTGCTCACCGAGCGCGGGGCCAGCTTTGGCTACAATACGTTGGTGGTCGATATGCGCGGCTTGCCGACCATGGCGGCCATGGGCGCGCCCGTTGTGTTCGATGCGACCCACTCGGTTCAGCAGCCCGGCGGGCAGGGCGGCTCAACCGGCGGGCAACGCGAGTTCGTTGAGCCGCTCGCCAAGGCCGCGCTGGCAACCGGCATCGCCGGGGTTTTTATCGAAACCCACGATAGGCCGCAGACCGCGCCATCGGACGGGCCGAACATGGTGCCGCTCGATCAGATGGAGGGGCTTTTGCGCCGCCTGATGCGCATCGATGCCGCTGCAAAGCAGCCCGACTGAAAACGCATAGCAGGCGGTGCCAGAGGGGCTAGGCGCTGTCATGCTTTCGGGCTAGAAGCCCGGCCAATAGCTTGCCAATCAGCTTAAGGCGTAGCACGCGCCGCACCGGTACCGGGGGACCCACCATGACTGCCATCGTCGATATTCACGCGCGCCAGATTTTTGACAGCCGCGGCAACCCAACCGTCGAGGTTGATGTTGAACTCGAAGACGGCACCGTGGGCCGCGCGGCCGTGCCTTCTGGCGCCTCGACTGGCGCTCATGAGGCGGTGGAGCTGCGCGATGGCGGCGATGCTTACAAAGGTAAGTGCGTCATGCGCGCTGTCGACCACGTCAATGTTGACCTGTGCGAAGCGCTGCTCGGCTTCGACTGCGAGCACCAGATCGATATCGACAAAACGATGATCGACCTCGACGGGACGCCCAACAAGGCGCACCTGGGTGCCAACGCTATTCTGGGTGTTTCGCTAGCCAATGCGAAAGCCGCGGCCACGGCCTGCAACCTGCCGCTTTACCGCTATATCGGCGGGCCGTCAGCGCGGGTGCTGCCGGTGCCGATGATGAACATCATCAATGGCGGCGAGCACGCCGACAACCCGATCGACTTCCAAGAGTTCATGATCATGCCGGTGGGCGCAGAGAGCATTGCCCACGCGGTGCGCGTCGGATCGGAGATTTTTCACACGCTGAAGAAAAGCCTGTCCGAAGCCGGTCAGAACACCAATGTCGGCGACGAAGGCGGCTTCGCGCCGAACCTCGACACTGCCGGTGCCCTCGACTTCATCATGAAGGCCATCGAGGCAGCGGGCTACCGGCCCGGCGATGATGTGATGCTCGCGCTCGATGTGGCGTCCACCGAGTTCTTCGAAGGTGGCACCTACAATATGAAGGGCGAAGGCAAGACACTGTCGCCCGGCGACATGGTCGACTTCCTCGCCGACCTGACGGCCAAGTATCCAATCATCTCGATCGAAGATGGCATGGCTGAAGACGATTGGGATGGCTGGGCCGCGCTGACCGCCAAGATCGGCGACAAGGTGCAGTTGGTTGGCGATGATCTCTTCGTCACCAACCCTGCGCGCCTGGCAGACGGCATCGAAAAGAAGTCCGCCAACTCGATCCTCGTGAAGGTCAACCAGATCGGCACGCTGACCGAAACGCTCACGGCCGTTGATATGGCCCACCGGGCATCCTTCACCGCCGTGATGAGCCACCGCTCGGGTGAAACCGAAGACGCGACGATTGCGGACCTCGCGGTTGCCACCAATTGCGGCCAGATCAAAACCGGCTCTCTGGCGCGGTCTGACCGGCTCGCCAAGTACAACCAGCTCATCCGGATCGAAGAAGAGCTTGGTGACGCGGCGCTGTACCACGGCCGTAACGTCCTAAAAGGCTAAGGCTGCATAACCGACATGCGGGATCGGCGGGACCAAACGAGCCTCGCCGACCCGATCACATGAGGCGATTTGCGGCCGTTAACCATGCGGCTTAGCAAGCGGCTAACGCTTTTGGGTCAACAGTCCGGGCGTCCCCGGATTTTGTTTTGCGTACCGGGGCAGGAGCCCGACGCGCCCGATGTCTATGCTGACACGCCACAAACGCCGCTCGCGCCGATCACTGTATGTGTTCCGGGCGGCCATGGTGCTCTTCGGCCTTTACTTCGCTTACCACGCCTTTCACGGTGACCATGGGTTGATCGCCCATGCCGAGGTGCAACAGCGCGTCAGCGCGCTTGAGGCGCAAAAGCTGAACCTTGAAGCGCGCAAGGGTGCTCTTGAAGCGCGTGTTGCGGCCCTTCGCGATAGCGGCCTTGATGGTGATCTGGTGGATGAGCGGGCGCGTTCGACGCTTGGTTTGATCCACCGCTCTGAGCGGATCGTGCTCCACTAGAACGCGCTTCGTTCGCGCTCAGGTCCCAACCGTTCATGGTTCGCACTGCAGCATAGATTTGCTGCACCGCATGATATCAACTGAAATCCAGTTAATTGCTTCAACTCGTTGATATTCATCACAGAAACGCGCCACTACGTAGTTCTTCCAGGGCTTTTCGAGCGCGTCTGATTTTTGTATGACGCCTAGCAACAAAGGGCTAACCTGACATGGGTTGGCACCTTCCGGCGCGGGCTCCTTTGGCAGCACCCAGGTGCGGGTGATGGCCTTGCACGCGTCTATCGCTTGCAAGGTATGCGCTTGACGCATCAAAAGGAGTGCTTCCATGGCGAGAGCCGCCAGTTCGTCTTCCAAATCTGCCCCGAAAACCGCTGCAAAAACAGCGCGAAAGACCACCTCGCGGCGCTCCGCCTCACGGCAAAGCCCGAAAGTCACCGAGTTCGACAAAGAACAAGAGCTGCACGCCTATCGCGAGATGCTGCTGATCCGCCGCTTCGAAGAAAAGGCGGGCCAGCTTTACGGCATGGGGCTCATTGGCGGGTTCTGCCACCTCTACATTGGTCAGGAAGCGGTCGTCATCGGCATGCAAATGGCGATGAAAGAGGGTGACCAGGTGATCACCGGCTACCGCGACCACGGCCATATGCTGGCCACCGGCATGGAGAGCCGCGGTGTGATGGCCGAGCTGACGGGCCGCCAGGGCGGCTACTCCCGCGGCAAGGGCGGCTCGATGCACATGTTCAGCCGTGAGAAACAGTTCTTCGGCGGCCATGGCATTGTCGGCGCGCAGGTGTCGCTGGGCACGGGGCTGGGGTTTGCCAACAAGTATCGCGAAGATAGCACCGTCTCGGTGACGTACTTCGGCGATGGCTCAGCGAACCAGGGCCAGGTCTATGAAAGCTTCAACATGGCGAAGCTGTGGGACCTGCCGGTCGTCTACATCATCGAGAACAACAAGTACGCGATGGGCACGTCGATCGAGCGCTCATCGTCGACGACGGACCTGTCGCAGCGTGGTGTGTCGTTCGGCATTCCAGGTGAACAGGTCGACGGCATGGATGTTCGGGCCGTCTACGCCGCCGGCGAAAAGGCACTGGCCCACGCGCGCTCGGGCAAAGGGCCTTACATCTTGGAGATGCTAACCTACCGCTATCGCGGGCACTCCATGTCGGACCCGGCCAAGTACCGCACCAAAGATGAGGTGCAGAAGATGCGGGCCGAGCACGACCCGATCGAGCAAGTGAAGGTCCGGCTCACCGAAAAAGGCTGGGCGTCAGAAGACGATCTCAAAGCCATCGACAAGGATGTGCGCGCTATCGTCACGGATGCGGCTGAGTTCTCGCAGAACGACCCAGAGCCCGATCCGTCCGAACTTTATACTGACATCACGCTTTAAGGGGAGGGAGCATCCATGCCCATTAATATTCTCATGCCAGCGCTCTCTCCGACGATGGAAGAGGGCAAACTCGCCAAGTGGCTGAAGACCGAAGGCGACGAGGTGACATCCGGCGACGTGATCGCCGAGATCGAAACCGACAAAGCCACCATGGAAGTCGAGGCCGTCGACGAAGGCAAGATCGGCAAGATCCTGGTCGCCGAAGGCACCGACGCGGTGAAGGTGAATGAGATCATCGCCGTCCTGCTGCAAGATGGCGAAGATGCCTCGGCCATTGGGTCCGGTGGCTCGGCACCTGCACCGGCACCGGTTGCGGACGCGCCAGCCTCTGCAACACCGGACCCAGCACCTGTTCCTGCTGCGCCAGCGGCGCCCGCAGCGCCAGTGGAAAGTGTCGCGCCCGCCGACCCGGACATCCCGAGCGGCACCGAGATGGTGCCCACCACCGTTCGCGAAGCGCTGCGCGACGCGATGGCCGAAGAGATGCGGCGCGATGGCGACGTGTTCCTGATGGGCGAGGAGGTCGCCAACTACCAAGGCGCCTACAAGATCTCCCAAGGCCTGCTGCAGGAGTTTGGTGACAAGCGCGTGATCGACACGCCGATCACTGAGCACGGCTTTGCCGGCGTCGGCGTCGGCGCGGCGCTGGCCGGGCTACGCCCGATTGTCGAGTTCATGACGTTCAACTTCGCCATGCAGGCGATTGACCACATCATCAACTCGGCTGCCAAGACGCTGTATATGTCTGGCGGCCAGCTTGGCGCACCCATCGTGTTCCGCGGCCCCAATGGCGCGGCGGCGCGTGTGGCGGCGCAGCACAGCCAGGACTATGCGGCGTGGTACAGCCACATTCCGGGGCTCAAGGTCATTCAGCCTTACTCGGCAGCGGACGCGAAAGGTCTTCTGAAGGCCGCGATCCGTGATCCGAACCCAGTCGTGTTCCTCGAAAACGAGATCCTCTACGGGCAAACCTTCGATGTGCCCAAGCTTGACGACTATGTGCTGCCGATCGGCAAGGCCAGGATTGCGCGGGCTGGCTCGGACGTGACCATCGTCTCGTTCGGCATCGGCATGACCTATGCCGAGAAAGCCGCTGACGAGCTGGCCGGCATGGGCATCTCAGCCGAGGTGATCGACCTGCGGACGCTCCGCCCAATGGATCTGCCGACCGTGCTCGCCTCTGTGCGCAAGACCAACCGCTGCGTCACTGTGGAAGAAGGCTTCCCGGTATGCTCGATCGGCTCCGAACTGTCCGCGCAGATCATGGAGCAGGCGTTCGACGATCTCGACGCGCCGGTCATCCGGATTGCGGGCAAGGACGTTCCCATGCCCTATGCCGCCAACCTCGAGAAGCTCGCTCTGCCGAACGTTGGCGAAGTGATCGAGGCGGTTAAAGCCGTCACCTACAAAGCTTAGAGGAAGACAGATGCCCATCAACATTCTGATGCCTGCCCTGTCTCCGACTATGGAGGAGGGCAACCTCGCCAAGTGGCTTGTCAAGGAGGGCGACAGCGTCACCTCCGGTGATGTGCTGGCCGAGATCGAGACCGACAAAGCGACCATGGAAGTGGAAGCGGTCGACGAAGGCACGGTCGGCAAGATCGTCGTGCCGGACGGCACGTCTGGCGTGAAGGTCAACGAGCTGATCGCCGTCCTGCTCGAGGATGGTGAGGATGCGTCGGCCATCGATACGTCCGCGCCCGCAGCCGCTCCGGCCCCTGCGGCGGACGCGCTAGCCGCCCCCGCACAGCCAGCTGCGGCTCCTGCTGCTGCGCCGGTCACCGCGGGAGGAGAGATTCCCTGGCCCCTCGGCCGCATCGTGGCGTCGCCACTCGCCCGCCGGATCGCAAAGCAGAACGGTATCGATCTCGTGGCACTTTCCGGCTCGGGGCCGCGCGGGCGGATCATCAAAGCGGACGTCGACGCAGCGATCGCAGGCGGGACAGGCAAGGCCGCGGCCGCGCCGGCACCCAAAGCCGATGCACCCGCGAAAGCTGCACCCTCGGGCATGTCGGACGATGCCGTCCTCAAGCTGTTCGAAGACGGCTCGTACGAGCTGGTGCCGCATGATGGGATGCGCAAAACCATCGCGAGCCGCTTGACCGAGAGCAAGCAGACCATCCCGCACTTCTATGTTTCGGTCGACTGTCAGCTCGACGATCTGTTGGCCCTGCGCTCACAGCTCAATAAGTCGGCACCTGTCAAAGATGAGAAGCCGGCTTACAAGCTGTCGGTCAACGATATGGTGATCAAAGCGCTCGCGCTCGCGCTGCGCGGCGTGCCGGACGCGAACGTCTCCTGGACCGCTGACAATATGGTCAAGCACACGCATGCCGATGTCGGCGTGGCCGTGTCGATCCCCGGCGGGCTCATTACGCCGATCGTGCGCCGCGCCGAGGAGAAGCCCTTGAGCGTCATCTCCAATGAGATGAAGGATCTGGGCAAGCGCGCCAAGGACCGCAAATTGTCGCCGAACGAGTATCAGGGCGGCACGACGGCCGTCTCCAATATGGGGATGATGGGCGTGTCGAACTTCTCAGCCGTCGTGAACCCGCCGCATGCGACCATTCTGGCGGTCGGCGCCGGTGAGCAGCGACCGATCGTCAAAGATGGGGCACTGGCGATCGCAACGGTGATGACGGTGACGCTGTCGACCGACCATCGCTGCGTCGATGGCGCACTGGGGGCTGAACTGCTGGGCGCCTTCAAAGGCTACATCGAGAATCCGATGAGCATGCTGGTTTAGCGACACCGGCTTGACCGCAATCAAGGAGTAAGGTGGGGCGCGCGCTACCTGTGAGGACATAGGCCTTCGGGCCATTGCCAACACGGAGAAGCAGATGTCGCACGTGCCCCACGAACTGGCTGAGGAGTTTCCCGAGCACGCCGAGGTGATACATCGACTGAAGGGCGAGAACGCGCATTTCGCGAAGCTCTTTGATGCCTATCACGAGGTCAATCGGGCGGTTCATCGGGCCGAAACGAATGTTGAGCCGACCGGCGACGCGCATATGGAAGAGATGCGGCGCGAACGGATGAAGCTCAAGGATGAAATCTACGGGATGCTCAGCGCCGCAAGCTAGAGGCGGCCAGCCGCCCCCGTTTGAACGGTAGACGGGAGACGATCCGTGGCTGACGCATACGACATCATCATCATTGGGGGCGGGCCCGGCGGGTACGTCGCCGCCATCCGCGCTGCGCAGCTGGGCATGAAGACCGCCGTTGTGGAGCGCGAGCACCTGGGCGGCATCTGCCTCAACTGGGGCTGCATCCCAACCAAGGCGCTGCTGCGGTCGGCAGAGATCTACCATTATATGGAACACGCCAAAGACTATGGGCTATCGGCGCAGGGCATTGGCTTTGACGCCGCGGCCGTGGTGAAGCGCTCGCGCGGCGTGTCGGCGCAGCTCAATGGCGGCGTCGGGTTCCTTATGAAGAAGAACAAGGTCGACGTCATCTGGGGCGAGGCGACCATCACCAAGCCGGGCGAAGTGAAGGTCGGCAAGCCGACAAAACCGGCCGTTGAGCCCGCCCACCCAGCGCCGAAGGGCACCAAGGGCGAGGGCACCTACACTGCCAAGCACATCGTCGTGTCCACGGGCGCGCGGCCGCGCGTTCTGCCGGGCATCGAGCCCGATGGCGGTAAGATCTGGACCTACTTTGAAGCCATGGTGCCGGCCGCCATGCCCAAGAGCTTGCTCGTGATGGGCTCGGGCGCGATCGGCATCGAGTTTGCCAGTTTCTACCGCACGATGGGTGTCGAGGTGACGGTCATCGAACTGATGGATCAGATCATGCCTGTCGAGGATGCCGAAATTGCCGGCATCGCGATGAAGCAGTTCAAAAAGCAGGGCATGACCATCCTGACCGGCGCCAAGGTCGCCAAGGTCGAAAAGACCGGTGGCGGCGTGAAAGCGACCGTCGAAACCAAGGACGGCAAGAGCCAGGTGCTCGAAGCGGAGAAGCTGATCTCGGCGGTTGGCGTTGTTGGTAACACCGAGAACCTCGGCCTTGAAGCGCTGGGCGTGAAAACCGAACGCGGCATCGTTCAGGTGAACGGCTATGGCGAGACCGGCGTGCCCGGCATTTACGCCATCGGAGATGTCGCTGGCCCGCCCATGTTGGCCCACAAGGCCGAGCATGAGGGCGTGATCTGCGTCGAGAAGATCGCTGGCCTTCATGCCCATCCGATGGACAAGGCAAAGATTCCCGGCTGCACCTATTGCAACCCGCAAGTTGCGTCAGTCGGCTTGACCGAAGCGAAAGCGAAAGAGGCGGGGCACAAGGTCAAAGTCGGCCGCTTCCCCTTTGTCGGCAATGGCAAGGCCATCGCGCTTGGCGAACCGGATGGGTTGGTGAAGACGGTGTTCGATGCGGATACGGGGCAACTTCTGGGCGCCCATATGGTGGGTGCCGAGGTGACCGAGCTTATCCAAGGCTATGTGGTCGCGATGAACCTCGAGACGACTGAGGAAGACCTGATGCACACGGTCTTCCCGCACCCTACCCTGTCAGAAATGATGCACGAAAGCGTGCTCGACGCGTACGATCGGGTCATCCATACCTAAGCGCGGCCAACCGGACCGCACAGGCACATAGATCGGGGATAAGAGCGATGCGCGAAGCCATAACCATGCTGCTTGGGGCGGCGCTGACACTGGCCTTTGGCGCGGTCGGCGCCCTAGTGACGCCGAGTGCCGCGCATGCCGACAGTTGCTGGGACCATAATGGCTCGGTGATGCGGCTCAGCGCGAACGGACAGCAGCGCTGGCTCTCCTATGAGACGACGCCACATGCCTGGCAGGGCCGGGCGGGCGTGCGGCCGGGGACCTTGCTCTTCGATGGCCGCAACACGGGTGACTATTATGTCGGCACGGCGCGCGTGTTCTCGCGCTTCTGCCCCGGAAACCCGCTTCTCTATAATGTTGAAGGCCCGGTGAGCCGGCCCGGTGGCCAGATCCGCATCACCATGCACGGCACCCGCGACGCGAACGATCAGTGCACGCCGACGGGCAATTTGGTGACCGATACGCTGGTCTTTACCTATCTAAGAGAGTGCTAACGCACATTGCAGGACACGGCTGGCGTGCCTATGTGCCCTATGCCGCGCGATAAGCGCGCCCACTAGGAGGTCCATCTGATGGAAGGCGTTGGTCTCATTGGCTTTTTGGTCATCGGCGTGCTTGCCGGTTTCATCGCCGAGAAGGTGATGAACTCCAAGCATGGCCTTCTGACGAACCTCATTGTGGGCGTCGTCGGGGCTTATCTTGGCGGCTTTCTCGCAAGCCTGGTTGGCATCAGCTTCTACGGCTTCCTGGGAAGCCTTGTGATCGCGTCAATCGGCGCGATTGTGTTCCTGTACTTGTTGGGGCTCATCAAGGGCCGCAAATAAACCCGCACCACGAACAAGCCCATAAAAGGGATCGTCGGCCTCATGGTCACGCTGATTAACACCACCGAAGCACCTGCAAAGCCGCGTGCGCGCCATCCCGAAAAGGCCCACCGGGCCGATAGCCCGCGCCTTGAAAAGCCGCACTGGATCCGGGTGAAAGCGCCGGTTTCGCGCGGCTATCACGAGACGAACGAGATCGTCCGCCAGAACAAGCTGGTGACGGTGTGCGAAGAGGCGGGTTGCCCGAACATTGGTGAGTGCTGGGAGAAGAAGCACGCCACCTTCATGATCATGGGCGAGATCTGCACGCGTGCTTGCGCGTTCTGCAATGTTGCCACCGGCGTGCCCACCGCGCTTGATACCGACGAGCCACGCCGGATAGCCGATGCCGTGCGCCAGATGGGCCTGCAGCATGTGGTGATCACATCGGTCGATCGCGATGATCTTGATGATGGCGGCGCGCAGCACTTTGTCGAGGTGATCGAGGCCATCCGGGCCGCATCGCCGGACACCACGGTCGAGATCCTGACGCCGGACTTCCTGCGCAAGGATGGCGCGATTGAGCATGTCGCCCGCGCCAAGCCCGACGTGTTCAACCATAATCTCGAAACCGTGCCGTCGAACTATCTCAAGGTTCGGCCGGGCGCGCGCTATTTCCACTCCATCAGGCTGCTGCAGATGGTCAAGGAAGTGGACCCGACGATCTTCACCAAGTCGGGCATCATGGTTGGCCTGGGCGAAGAGCGGAACGAAGTGCTCCAGGTGATGGATGATCTGCGCGCCGCTGGCGTCGATTTTCTGACCATCGGCCAGTATCTCCAGCCGACGCGCAAGCACCACCCGGTGGCGCGGTTCGTGACGCCCGATGAGTTTAAGGCCTTTGAGACCATTGCCTATGCGAAGGGCTTCTTGATGGTCTCGTCTTCGCCGCTGACGCGCTCGTCGCACCATGCGGGCGATGACTTTGCGAAGCTCAAGGCCGCACGGCTCAGTGCCCACGGCTACTAGGGTTTCGCCACCTGTGGTAAGGCAGGTTGTCGCGCGGCACGGTGCACCGTTGATCGGGCGGCTTACGGATTGTTTATGCGGGCGCCATACAGTGTAGTACGCTGCGGAAGCGTGTTGAGGGTCTTATGCCGCATTTCACAACCCGCCATCAGGTCGCCCATAGCGCCGATGATATGTTCGCCCTTGTTGCGGACGTCCGGGCCTATCCAGAGTTTGTGCCGCTTTGCCAGGCGCTTCGCGTGCGCGGAGAATCGCCTTTGCCTGATGGGCGCTCGGTGATCGTTGCCGACATGACGGTGGCCTACAAAATGTTCCGCGAGACGTTCACGTCGCGCGTCGAACTCGACCCCGAGAGCCGCACGATCCTGGTCACCTATCTCGATGGTCCCTTCAAGAAGATGGAGAACCGCTGGCGCTTTGAAGAGCTCAGTGAAAAGGCCTGTGTGGTCGAGTTCTTCATCGACTATGAGTTCCGCTCGCGGACCTTGGCCTCACTGATGGGCGCGATGTTTGACAAGGCGTTTCGGAAGTTCTCAACCGCGTTTGAAGCGCGGGCAGACGCCCTGTACGGCACCCCAAACGCCGCCTAGCGATCTACGGCTAGCGCTCGTCCGATAGGGCTGCGGCTGCGTCCAGCAACAAGTTCAGTGCGTGCCGCGTGGCTTCGAGCCGCACCGCGGCGCGGTCTCCTGCAAATACCTGGTGACTATGGGTCGGGGTGTGGCCAGCGATAACCACGCCGAAATGAACCGTGCCGACTGGCTTCTCCGCGCTGCCGCCGCCTGGACCCGCAATCCCGGTCACCGATACGGCGATCTGCGCGTGAGACGCACCGAAGGCCCCTTCCGCCATTGCCAAGGCGACAGGTTTGCTCACGGCGCCGTGGGTTTCGATCAGCGGCATGGGCAGGGATAGCAGTTCGGCTTTGGCATCGTTGGAGTAGGTGACGAACCCACGTTCAACCACGTCCGATGAGCCCGCGATATCAGTGAGCGCAACAGCCACCATGCCGCCGGTGCAGCTTTCGGCCGTTGCGACCATCGCGCCCTTGGCGCGAAGCGTTTCGAGGACGCGCGTCGCGAGCGCGGTCAGATCGGTCGTCTCAGTCATTGCGCGGCAGTTCTACTGAGGCCGTGGCGAAGGCGGCGATGCCTTCTTGCCGGCCAGCAAAGCCCATGCGCTCGTTCGTCGTGGCCTTCACGCTGACCCGGCTTTCGGAAACACCAAGCATCTCGGCCATCTTTGCCACCATCGCCGCGCGGTGCGGGCCGACCTTCGGCGCTTCGGCGACGATCGCAACGTCGACATTGACGATCCGTCCGTCGCGCTTGGCGACAAGCTGTGCGGCGTGGCGGGCAAACTGGTGCGAGGCGGCGCCCTTCCACTGCGGGTCTGACGGAGGGAAGTGGGTGCCGATATCGCCTGCGCCGATGGCGCCGAGAAGCGCGTCGGTCAGCGCATGCAGACCGACATCGGCATCGGAGTGCCCGTCAAGGCGCGCGGAATGTTCGATGAAATGCCCGCACAGCCACACGCCATCGCCGGGGACGAGCCGGTGCACGTCATACCCAAACCCAGATCGGGTTTCGGTGGCTCTGGCTGGCAGAGCGCCGTCCATATTGCTCATAAGCGCCTCCGCACGTGCCCAATCTTCGGGGACCGTGATCTTGATGTTCTTGGTGTCGCTCGGGACGCCGACGCTCGTCTGGCCGTTCCACTCCAAAACGCTGGCATCGTCGGTGAATTGATCTTCTGAACAGTCGCCGCGTGCGATGGCCTTGTCCAACGCCTCATGGGCGGCGAGCAGCACGTTGCCGTCAAAGCCCTGCGGCGTTTGCACCGTCACGAGGTTGCTCCGCGACGGGCCAGAGGTCAGCTGATTGTCATCCGTTTTCTTCAGCGTGTCCGTGACTGGCACGACGGGAATCGCGCCCGATGCCGTTTGGAGCGCCGCGAGGATGCGGTCGATCAGCTGCGGATCCACGAAGGGTCGGGCGCCATCATGAACAAGAACGGGTCCCGCTGTTTGGAGCCCGGCGAGCGCTCGGATACCGGCCAGAACGCTTTGCCGCCGCGTCTCGCCGCCCGCAACGAAACGCATCGGCAGCTCAGCGCCCAGCACTTGGGACAGGATGGCTTGCGTTTTGCCTTCGCGGGCATCGTCGGTTGAGACGACGATGACCAGCTCGGTGAGCTGGGGGTGCGCGGCCAGCGCCCGCACCGTGTGCGCAATCAAAGGCTGACCGGCGAGCAGCTGAAACTGCTTTGGGATGTCTGCGGTGTGCGCCCGCGCGCGGCTCCCCGAGCCCGCGGCCACGACCACGCAGGACCAGCCGCAAGTGCGGTAATGGGACTGGTTGCTCAGAAGCGTTGAGGTGCTATGCGGCTCCATGCCGGTCATCTAACCCGGGCGAGGGCGCAAGTTAACTCTCGACAAAAGGTGTGCACGTCTTAGCCGCACTCCGGATTGCATTTTGTTTATTTATTAGTCATGCATAAAGAATGATCATGCGTCCCCCCGCGCCAGGCCCCTCAACTGCTGTTTGTTCAGGCACGTTCGATGCCGTCTCGCAGCCACTGCCCATTGCCGGTGCAATCGCCAAAAACCGTGTCGTGCTTGCCCCCATGTCGGGGGTCAGCGACCTGCCGTTCCGCACCCTGGCGAACCGGTTCGGTGCCGGGCTCGTGGTCAGTGAGATGGTGGCAAGCCGCGAGCTGGTCACCAACAGGCCCGAGAGCCGCTTGCGAATGGACGTACGCGGGCTTGAGACCAGCGTCGTCCAGCTGGCCGGCAGAGAAGCCGAATGGATGGGCGAGGCGGCCCGCATCGCGGAAGGCTCGGGCGCCACGATCATCGACATCAATATGGGCTGTCCCGCCAAGAAGGTGACCAGCGGCTACTCTGGCTCGGCCCTTATGCGTGACCTTGACCACGCGCTGACGCTCATCGAGGCGACGGTCGGCGCGGTCGATGTTCCGGTGACGCTGAAGATGCGCCTTGGCTGGGATGATGCGCAGAAGAACGCGCCTGATCTCGCCAAACGCGCCGAAGCGGCGGGCGTGCAAATGCTGACGGTGCATGGGCGCACGCGCTGCCAGTTCTACAAGGGCCTGGCCGACTGGCCGGCCATCCACGCGGTCAAAGAGGCGGTTAGCATTCCGGTGGTCGCCAATGGCGACCTAATCTCGCTGCACGACTTGTCGGTGATGCGCGAACAGACCGGATGCGATGCCTTTATGACCGGGCGCGGGGCTTATGGCCGGCCGTGGTTGCCCGGCTACCTTGCGAGCGCCGACCCGCAAGGTTTTTTGGCTGCGCTTCCGGCGCCAGCTGACCTGATCATCGAGCACCTGCAGATGCTGGTTACGCATCATGGGACCCACAAGGATCGCCCGCTCGGCGTGCTCAACGCGCGCAAGCATCTTGGCTGGTACCTTGAGACCACAGCGCGCCCCGCGCCCGTCAGCGCGATGGCAAAGCAGGTTCTCTTCTCCAGCCTTGATGCCGCTGAGGTCGAGCGCACCATCCGCGATGTCTTCGCTGGCGCCACGTGGCGGGTGCCCGCTGGGCGCGAGGCCAGCATGTCTCTGTCGGAGGCCGCGTGATGGCGACGGGCCTTGGCATGTCAGACGAGCTCGATGAAACGGCGACCCTTCGCCGGCAGGTGCAGCTGCTTAACGCGCTTCCCCATCCGGCGCTTTTGG
>JAHCMG010000284.1 GCA_019192585.1 Devosiaceae bacterium MH13 | reverse complement strand
GACAAGGACGGCATCACGATCCTCAACGAGCGCCCCGTCAATGTTGAGACCCCGGCGCATTTTCTTGACGACAACATCACCCCTGCGAGCCGGCTTTTTGTGCGCAATAACGGCATGGTGCCTGAGCAGGCGTTCACGATGGACGCGTCGGGCTGGACCCTCACCATTGACGGTGAAGTCGACACGCCGCTTGAGCTGACGCTCGATGATCTGCGCAACAATTACGAGGTTGTGACCAAGCAGCTCATCTTGGAGTGCGGCGGCAACGGCCGCGCGTTCTTCAACCCCGGTGCCTCCGGCAACCAGTGGACCACTGGCGCCATCGGCTGCCCTGAGTGGACCGGCGTCCGTCTGCGCGACGTGCTGCAGTCCGCCGGCCTCAAGCCGAGCGCTGTCTACACCGGCCATTATGGCAACGACCCGCACCTGTCAGGTGACCCTGATGCCGTGGCGATCTCGCGCGGCATTCCGATCGAGAAGGCGCTGGAAGAAGATTCGCTCATCGCGTTCGGCATGAATGGCGGCGACCTGCCGGGCATTCACGGCTTCCCGCTGCGGACGGTTGTGCCGGGCTATCCGGGTTCGGCGTCGCAGAAATGGCTCAACCGCATTTGGGTGCGCGATCAGGTGCACGACGGTCCGAAGATGGGCGGCTATTCCTACCGGATGCCGGCCTACCCGGTCGCTCCGGGCACCGATGTGCCCGAAGAGGACATGGTGATCATGACCACCATGCCAGTGAAGTCGCTGATCACAAACCCGCCAACCGGTTCGCAAGTGGATCGCGCCTTCTCGGTTCGTGGCCATGCTTGGGCCGATGGCGAAGTTGTGTCCGTCGAGACCTCCATCGACTTCGGCCAGACCTGGCAGCCCGCATCGCTGGCTGCGCCGCGCAACAAGTACGCGTGGCAGCACTTCACCGCGTCGATCACTGTGCCGCAGGCCGGCTACTACGAGGTTTGGGCGCGGGCGACCGATGAACAGGGTCGTACCCAGCCGATCTCGACGCCGGGCTGGAACCCGCGTGGCTACGGCAACAACATGGTCCACCGCATCGCAGTCCTCGCGGCCTAAGCGGACCCGATAAGGATGCTGGCTCGGCGAGTGTGGCGGGCCAGCATCTGACCACAACTGAAAGAGAGTACCTGGAAGGAGGCGTGATGCGCCCGATGATTTCGCTCGTCTGTAAGACTGGTGCGGCCGTGTGTGTGGCGATGTCCCTTGCGGGCGCTGCACAGGCGCAAAATGCGATCCCCGATCCGATGGCGACGATGGCCAACCCATTGCCAAACCCTATGGGCGCGATGACCAACCCGGCCGTACCAGTGGCCACGAGCGGCGACAGCACGTCATCAAACCCGATGGTCGCACCGGTCGCTCCCAACCCGATGCCGGCTGGCGGTGGGCTTTTGAATCCGATGGTTCAGGGCGCTCAGCCCGCCGAGCAAGACTTCGCGCTGCGGGAAGACCTTGGCAACTTGCCGGACACAGCGGGCGTTGAAGACACCTATTACATGTGTACCGCGTGCCACTCGGCGGCGACATTCGCGCAGCAGCGGCTGACCGATGCGCGCTGGGACTATTTGTGGGACTGGATGATCTCCGATCAGAACATGCCCGATTATGGCCCCGAGGCCCGCGAGAGCATTTTGGCCTACCTCAAGACGCACTTTTCGTCTGAGCGTTAGGTCGAAGCAGCGAGCGTCACCCCGCCCGCAGCGGGGCGACGCTGGCCATAATGAAGCCGTCACGTTGGCGGGTCATGGCTGGCTGTTCAGCGAGCGCGCGCCCAGTCAGAGAGGGTCATCAACTGACCGTCCTCGTGGCGCAGAGCATCCAGGTCAGCTTCGAATCCATGATCCTCAAACCATTGCACCATTATTGGAAAGTCTTCCGGTAGCTTCCGAACGATGAAGCCGGGCAGCTTAAGCGCAACGGTTGGGCCGACCTTGGCTTTGCGCAGAGTGATAAGGATCTCAGACACGGTCAGCTCATCCCCGGCCAACTCGATTTGCCTTCCCTGGGAGCTCTCGGGGTTCTCGAAGGCACGCGCAGCAAACCGACCGATGTCTTTCGCGGCAATAAGCTGCAGCTTGGTTGTGGGCGCCATTAGTGTTCGGAACATCGAGAGCAGAACAGTGCGTATGGGGAAAGATCCGAAATTGTCCATGAACGACACGGGTCGCAGGATCGTGAAGGGGATACCGCTCTGCATGAGATGGAGCTCAATTCTGCGCTTCGCTTCGAAGTGGGGCACGCCCGACCCGCGCTCTGCACCGCCGACTGAACCATAAATGAAGTGCAAAACGCCGGATTCGCGCGCCGCATCAACCACATTCCGGCCGAAATGGACCTCTCTCTCCTCTTTGTCGCTCTCAAAGTTGCCCTGGACACTGTAGACCCCAAAAGCGCCCTTTAGCGCGGGCACGAGAGCCACCTTATCGTTCATGTCGCCGGCGACCGGTACAACGCCCCTCAATGCCAGTGCTCTGGCTGAGGGTGATTGCGGGTCACGGGTCATCGCTTTCACGTGCCAAACCTTGTGGCTCGCCTCTAGCGCATCAATGACCGCGCCACCTTGTTTCCCCGTAGCTCCAAAGACGGCAATCGTTGGTCCTTGCTCGCTGATCATGTTGCGTACGCCTCCACTTCTGATAATGTTTACCGGTAAAGAATATTAATTTACCGGTAAAGTAAATGGATGGCTCTGACAACATCTGCGATGGAGTGAGTGCGATGCTCATGCAGTTCGCGCGCATCAATCGCATCGAGGGCGAACGCATCTTGAAGACCTTTGGTATTCGCGGCGGACAGGAAGTGGTCATGGGAAGCCTCTGGGAGGCTGATGGTCAGCGCCCTGGGGACATTGCCAAGAGGGTCGGCGTCACTGCCGCGAGCATCACGAAGCACGTGAAGAACCTTACAGATGAGGGCTTTGTAACGGCCGCTCCAGATGAGGAGGACAGGAGGGTCAGCCGGGTTTTTTTGACGGGCAAAGGCCGTGACGTCCGCCAGGCCGTAGCTAGGGAGATCAGCAAGATGGAGCAGACCCTTACTGAGCCGCTAAAACCGATGGACCGAGAGCGTTTTGTCGCCATGCTGGCCGTGTTGGTTGACGAGAACCGGAAGCGGCTCGGCGAGCGGTGACATCTGCAGGGGGGTGGACTCAGCGCGAGCCAAAATCGCTCTTCCATCCATAAATCTACGAGCCCATCAGGCCACAAAGACCGTTATTGCGGCGCCTTTCGCGTCGCGCCGACTTCACTTGTCCGCTTGACATCGAAACCCACACACCTACGCTGAACCGGCCTCTAAGCACAGGGATCAGGGCTTGCACGAGAAGGAGCAAGCCATGGCAAACCCTTTCCAAAACACCCATGCCAGTGTCGGCACCCCCCACAACGCGATCTTGTGGTTGGTCCTCCTGGGTATCGGTCTTGCCTGGGGGCTTGCAGCGCCGGTTGGCAAGCACGCCGTCTCAACTGGTCACCACGCCCTTGTCGTTGCGTTTTGGAATGTCGCCACCGCCGCTGTTTCGGTGACGGCGATTGCCCTTCTCACCCGGCGCAAACTTGTCCTATCCGCCGAAACGGCCCGCTTCTTCCTGATCTGCGGCTTGCTCGGTCGCGCGATCCCCATAACGCTGGCCTATGTCGCGTTCGAGCAGTTGCCGGTCGGCATCGTGGTCATTTTGATCTCGACGACACCGCTGCTCACGCTGCTTACGGCAGCCATGGCCAAAGTCGATGCCCTTGATGCACGTAAGCTGTCCGGCCTTGTCTTGGGGTTGCTTGCCGTTTCGGCCATCCTCTTGCCGGGCGCCGATGGGGACCTCGGCGCGGCCCCTGCCATGCTCCTCGTGCCGCTCATCATTGCGCTGTCTTATGCGCTCGAAGGCACGTTCATCAAAAGCCGCAAGCCCGATGCGCTCGACCCTATCGGCATGGTGCTTGGCTCCACCTGGGCGGCGGTCTTGATGCTCGTGCCGATCATCGCCTTTCGTGCCGATTGGTTCCTCTTTTCATCGCTCTCAAGCGTTGAACTGGCAGTGGTCGGCGGCGCCGTTCTTCACCTGTTGGGCTATCTCGCGTTCGTCTGGCTGATTGGCCAGGCAGGCCCAGTGTTCACATCGCAGGTTGGCTACATCGTCACGGTGTCAGGCGTTGTGTTCGGCATGGTCTTTTATGGGGAGACCTACCCGATCACCGTGTGGCTGGCGCTGATCGTGCTGATTGCCGGCTTGGCCCTGGTCAGGCCGAGGGGCTAGGCGCCGTTGGGCGTTTTCACCCAAAGGTGGCGCGTTCCCATCAGCTGGCCCGCGCTGCGATCACCGCGCCGAGCGTGATCAGCACTGTCGCGACAAGCAAAACCAATGTGAAGTCCGCGATGCCGGCCAAGACCAGCACAAAAGTTGAGACCAGAGGGGCCGCGTAAGACGCCACTCCCAGCAGCTGGATATCGCCCTTCTTGACGCCGATGTCCCACACAAAGAATGCGAGGCCGACCGGCCCGATGCCGAGCGCGAGAACGGCCAGCCAGACACCTAAGTCGCGCGGCCAAACCGTTGTCTCGAGCCCCAGATGAGCGACACCAGACAAGATGGCGGTCGCGATGCAGAACACTGTGACGGCGGAGGTTGGTATCTCGCCAAGGCGGCGGGAAAGCACGGAGTAGCTCGACCAGGTCAAGGCGCACAGAAGGGCCAGGCCATAGCCGGCAAACGCGCTCATCTGGAACGTCGTTCCCCCCTGAGCAACAAGGCTCGCCGCGCCGGCAAATCCAAGCACGCCGCCAACAATGTGGCCGCGCTTAAGCTGCTCGCCCGGCAAGAGCCCGGAAAACAAGACGATGAGCAACGGCCACAAATAGGCTATCAGCCCGGCCTCTGCTGCAGGCGCAAGGCGCAGGGCTGAAAAGTAGAATAGGTGATAGCCAAACACGCCTGCGGTGCCGAACGCGTACACCTTCCAGCTCACGCGCTTCAGTGCTGCCGCGTCGCCAGCCAACACAGTCCAGATGAAGCCCAGGATCCCGCCAATGCCGATCGACATGGCGGTCAGCTGAAAGGGCGGAATCGGGCTCGTATGGACCGTGAAAAAGGCGAGCAGCGACCACATGAGGACAGCTGCAAAGCCGAGGAGTGTTGCACGTTGTTTTGTCATTGCACCGGCAGGCGTTTTGCGTCTCCGCTGCGTTAGACGAGACATCACGCAAGGGCCAGTGGTGCGCCGTCCAAAAGGCCGCGTTTAAGCGCGTGGGGTGAGCCGCCAACGGCCAGCATCTAACGTGGCGGGGCTTGCGCGCCCTTAGAATGAACGGTGCCGATTGCGCCCGGCCGCCGGCGCGGGTAGAACGCGCGCAAATCCCTCACAACGCAAGCGTGCGGAGCGTTCATGGCGCGGCAGTTTATCTATCACATGTCCGGGCTTTCTAAGGCGTATGGTGCCAAGAAGGTCCTCGATAATATCCATCTGCAGTTCTACCCCGATGCAAAAATCGGGATCCTGGGCCCGAATGGCGCCGGTAAGTCGACCGTGCTGCGGATTATGGCCGGGCTCGACACAGAGCACACGGGCGAAGCCTGGCTCGCTGAGGGCAAGCGCGCCGGCTATCTGCCGCAGGAGCCGCAGCTCGATGCGGACAAGACCGTGATGGAAAACGTCATGGAAGGGGTGGCCGACAAGAAGGCCATCCTCGACCGCTACAATGAGCTGATGATGAACTACTCCGACGAGACCGCGGAGGAGGGCGCCCAGCTTCAGGACCTCATCGATAGCCAAAACCTGTGGGACCTTGAAAGCCAGGTTGAGCAGGCGATGGATGCGCTGCGCTGCCCGCCAAGCGATGCATCTGTCGAGAACCTTTCAGGCGGTGAAAAGCGCCGCGTGGCCTTGTGCCAGCTGCTGCTGTCCCAGCCAGACTTGCTGCTGCTGGATGAGCCCACCAACCACCTCGACGCTGAAACCACCTCGTGGCTTGAAAAGCACCTGCGGGAGTATCCCGGTGCGGTCATGATCATCACCCACGATCGCTACTTCCTCGACAATGTGACCGGCT
Organism: Devosiaceae bacterium MH13; assembly: GCA_019192585.1. Lineage (GTDB taxonomy): Bacteria > Pseudomonadota > Alphaproteobacteria > Rhizobiales > MH13 > MH13. Next base: position 4,352 of record JAHCMG010000284.1, on the reverse strand, counting down.
GGATTCTTGAGCTCGATCGCGGCCGCGGCATTCCTTACGAAGGCAACTACTCCGCCTACCTCGAAAAGAAGGCCAAGCGCATGGCCCAGGAGGGCCGCGAAGAAGCCTCACGCCAGAAGGCGCTCGAGCGCGAGCGCGAATGGATGGCAGCGAGCCCCAAGGCCCGCCAGACCAAGTCGAAGGCCCGCATCAGCGCCTATGAGGAGCTGGTGGCGAAGTCCGAAGCGCGGGCGCCCGGCGCGGCGCAGATCGTCATTCCCGTGGCCGAGCGGCTGGGCAACAATGTCATCAAGGTCGAGGGGCTTTCCAAAGGGTTTGGCGACAAGCTGCTGATCGAAGATCTCAATTTCAACCTGCCGCCGGGCGGCATTGTCGGCATTATCGGCCCCAACGGTGCCGGTAAATCGACGCTGTTTCGCATGATCACCGGCCAGGAGCAGCCCGATGCCGGGTCGATCGCCATCGGTGACACCGTGCAGCTTGGCTATGTCGACCAGAGCCGTGATGCGCTCGACCCGAAGAAGACGGTCTGGGAAGAGATTTCCGGCGGCGATGAGATGATCAAGCTGGGCAAACGTGAGGTGAATTCGCGCGCCTATTGCTCAAGCTTCAACTTCAAGGGTGGTGACCAGCAGCAGCCCGTCGGAACGCTCTCGGGCGGTCAGCGGAACCGCGTGCATCTGGCGAAGATCCTCAAGTCCGGCGCCAATGTTCTGCTGCTTGACGAGCCGACCAACGATCTCGACACCGAAACGCTCGCCGCGCTCGAAGATGCGCTCGAAGAGTATGGCGGCTGCGCCGTGGTGATCTCGCACGATCGGATGTTCCTCGACCGTCTCGCCACCCACATGCTGGCCTTTGAGGGCGACAGCCATGTTGAGTGGTTCGAGGGCAATTTCCACGACTATGAGCAGGACAAGATCCGTCGCCTCGGCCCTGAAAGCGTCAACCCCAAGCGGGTGACGTACAAGCGGCTGACGCGTTAGTCCGGTGATCAGGTGATCGGGTGAGCATCTACAGCGCAAAACGGTTTGAAGCGCGGGTCGAGGGGCTGTTTGCATCGCTCGACGGAGACCGTGTCTCCAAACCGGTCGACGTCCTTGATCTGACCTATGAGGGCATCGATGGGGATCGTCACGGCGGCTTGACCCGGAAGACCGGGGGGCGGGAGCCATGGCACCCGCGTGGCACCGAAATCCGCAACGAACGCCAGCTTTCCATGGTCGACGCCGGTGAGCTCGCTGAAGCTGCGGCAGCCATGGGAATCGAGCGCATAGCGCCCGAATGGGTTGGGGCAAACATGCTGCTGGAAGGCATTCCAAACCTGTCCATGTTGCCGCCCCGCAGCCTGCTGCACTTTGCGAGCGGTGCTACGATCAGGATCGATGGCCAAAATGCGCCGTGCCGCTTCGCGGGGGCCTCGATTGCCGAGAACTATCCCGATCATGATGCCAACGCTTTGGCGCTGGCTTTCCCCAAGGCGGCCGCCGGCAAGCGGGGCCTGGTTGGCTGGGTGGAGCGGCCAGGGACCGTGCAGGCAGGCACAGGTGTGACCGTGCAGGTCCCGCAACAGTGGATCTGGGACGGTCCCTAAAGCCAATCCCGAGACCCAAGATCACGCAAGGGTGATCGGGTTGGCGGTGAATGGCGCGGCGGATCGCGCTACACTTGCCGCCATGCGCCGCTGGTCCCTTGCCCTGATGATCTTTCTCACCGCCTCGCTGAGCGCGCCGTTTGCTGCGCAGGCGCGGGAGCTGCCCGAAGAGCTGCATGGCCATTGGGGCGAAGAGCATCACTGCGCGGCCCAGCAGGCCGTAGGGCTCGACAATCCCGTCGCCCGCGGTGAGGACGCGCCCTACCGGCTGCAAAGCCAGTGGATCTCGCGCTGGCACTTTTACTGCCTGGTCCTGCGCCTTGATGATCTTGGGGAGCGCGACGGCGCCAGCACGTGGCGGGCGCGCGTGCTGTGCGGCGAAGATGCCATTGAGCGCCCCTATCAGGTTGATATCGTTCGCCGCGACGATACCATCGCACTGACTTGGTATTCAGCGGACAGCAATGATGGCCTTTTCCGCCCGTGGTCGACCGGCCCGTTCCCCTTTTGCAGGTTTCCCGGCAGCTAGGCGCAGCGCAGGCGCTGGTCTCGCCGGGTTGGCGGTGGCCGCGATCATCCTTGCCGCTGGGCTTCTCAGCTCCACACCGGCCGCGATGGCGCAGGAGATCACCTCCCACCAGCCTTCAGGCATCACCAAACATCTGCGCGATCGCGGCCAGACCGTCATCCAGACCGTCGATGAGTTTGACGACCCGTTCATCGAAACGAGCGTCAACAATATCGACTACAACATCCTGTTTTACGGCTGTTCGCGGCACCAGCAGTGCACGTCGCTGAGTTTGCGGGCCCAGCGCATGAGCGCGGGCAACCATCCTCCGGAGGTTCTCAACGGTTGGAACACCGATCAACGCTGGACCAAGGTCTACAGCGCGGACACCAACTCGATCATCCTCGAGATGGACCTGTTCTTTGGCGATCTGACGCTGTCGCGCGATCTGTTTGAGAGCTACCTGGAGCTGTGGGATCGCTCGCTCGAACAGTTCGAAAGCTTCGTCGATGAGGGCGAGTTCAACTTCGTTGAATGACGGTGTTTCAAATTTGAAGCAAACCGTTGAGCCAATGTCAACACACCCCTGATATCACTCGCCCTTGGGACATAAGGGTGAGGGGAAGCAATGGGCTACCCTGATGAGTGAGTTGGTGGATTTCGAGCGGGTGGAAAGCACGCATTCGCAGGAGGAGCGCAACCAGCTGATGGCGCATGTCGCACAGCTGTATGCAATGTCCAGTGATCGGATTAATCCCGAATTGCTGTCGGTGTACGATTCCGTGCTCGTGCGGCTCGCGGACCTTGTTGAGGAAGAGGCGCTCGCGTTCGTTTCCGAAAAGCTGGCGCCGCTGACCAACGCGCCGCGGTCGATGGTGCGCAAGCTGGCCTCTGAGCCAATCGATGTGGCGCGCCCCGTATTGGAGCAGAGCCCGGTCTTGAGCGACTCGGACCTTGTTGAGATCGCAGGCGAGACCGGTGTTAGCCACCTCGAAGCGATTGCCGGCCGCGAAAGCGTGGCGCCGATCGTCAGTGCCGTTCTGGTCGAGCGTGGTGACGAGCCGGTGAAGCTGCGGCTCGCCAAGAACAAGGGCGCGGAACTGTTTGAGAGCTCGTATATCAAGCTCGTTCAGGACGCGTCGCGCAACGAAGATCTGCAAGCCTCGCTGGCCGAGCGCGAAGACCTGCCGGTGACGGTGGTCCGGGCGCTTGTCGACGTGGCGAGCGTGAATGTGCGCCGCAAATTGCTGCGCCACGGCAAGCCCGAGGTTGCCAGGCGCGTCGGGGAGGCCGCTGGCTTGGCCGCAGAGCGGCTGTCAAACGAGCAGTGGTTGTCGCGCTACGATTTCGAGGCCGCGTACCGTTCGGTGTCGCTGGCTGTCAAAAAGCAGCCCGTGAACGAAGCCTCGGTGTTTGCGATGGCCCGCGCCGGCCGGTTTGCCGAAGCGGTGGTGATGTTCGCCCTGTGCGCGGCAGTGCCGCTGGAGGACGCCAAGCATTGGTGCGTGCGCTCAGACTGCAAGCCGTTCTTGATCATGTGCAAGGCGCTTGGCTTCTCCGAAGAGACGGTTCTAGCCTTCCTTCAGCTTGGGCCTTGGCTGCGGCGCCTCGATCGCGATGCGCGCGAACGCGCCATGTTTGACTATGGCACCATCGATGTTTCGGTGGCGCGGGAGATCGTCTCGCAGTGGCGCTCGAACCGGAAACCGGTGGCCGCGTAAGCAACTGATAACAGCCTTACCTGAACACTTTGCAGCGCCCAGCCCCTTGTGGTTGGGCGCTTTTTTGTGGCCCTGGTCCGACTGGAACAGCGCTGTTGCGCGCGCGACATGGCTTTGTTATGTAGGCATAAAGATATCTTTATGTCATGAGTAACGCTTTGAGTGATCTGTTCGCCGGCACCATCGAGACGCTGAAGGCCATCGCGGAGCCCACGCGGCTGCGGCTTGTCGCGCTGCTCGGCCGTGGCGATCTCAGCGTCAAAGACCTCACCAGCATTCTCGGCCAGAGCCAACCGCGGCTGTCGCGGCATCTCAAAATTCTGTCGGATGCGGGCTGGATCGTCCGCTATCCCGAAGGGGCGTGGGTCTATTACCGGCTCACCGACGATCCACAGGTGCGCATCTTGTGGGCGGCGATTGGGGGCGTGCTTCGCGAGCAATCGGCGGTGCTCGAAGACGACCAGGCGCGGCTGCAGCGGCTCAAGGACGAGCAAAAGGAGCGGGCGCAGGCCTTCTTCCAGTCCCACGC
>JAHCMG010000283.1 GCA_019192585.1 Devosiaceae bacterium MH13 | reverse complement strand
AAAAGCGTGCCTAGGCTGTAAATGTCAGCCGTTGGCCGCCTGCCATCGCCCGATAGCCCCTCCGGCGCGACGGCAGCCTCGCGGGCCGCTTGGGCAACAGAGCCGGCAATCGCTGCACCGGGAAGCAGGTGCACGGTGCCGGCACGGTCGCTGATCAGATGGCTGCCCGTTAGATGCCCATGGGCGGCACCTTTGCGGTGGTGGGCGTGCAAAGCCTCGACAATGCCAGACAGCCGCGCGGCGAGCACCGATGCGGGAAGCGCGCCGGCCTGCGCGACCCAATGGCTAAAGGTTTGGCCGCCCCGCGCGGCCTCATCCCAGGGGACGACCATGGCGGTGCCGCCGCCGAAACGGACGATCCGACTGGCCGTGAGCACACTTGGTGCGTGGGGTAGGGCGGGCGGCAGCTCTGGCCCGTCGACAAGGATGGCCAAGACCTGTTCGCTGTTGGCGGCGTCGCGGGCAAGATAGGCGCTCGGCAGGCCCTCAATCGGGGACGAGCCTTCGATGGTCACGCCGTCCGCGCTGTCTCCGATCGACAGGCCGGAGGCTGGAATATCGGGCTCGGAAGGGTCTTGCATGCTCGCCGCGCGTCTCTCGAAAACTGACCCGCCTTGTGTGGGCAAACTTCCCGGCCGACGCAAGGGCCGCCTAAGTGGCAGCTTCGGCCAACCTTAGGTTCCGCAGAACGTGGCATGCACCACTTCGTCGCTGCGCGGCGGCTGCGCCAGCCGCTCGGCTTCCGTCCCCGGCTCCGGGTCTGCGAAGGGCGTCGCGAGGGCCGCGTTGAGCGCGTGGAACAGCGAGAAGTCGCCATCCACAGCTGCCGCGATCATCGCCTCGACCCGATGGTTGCGCGGAATGATCGTCGGGTTGGCCGCCCTTAGCTTCGTGGAAAGCGCTGTCTTTTCCGTCGCGCCAAGCCGCTCCAACCACCGCGCATGCCAGCCAACCGCCTCTGCGCCCAGAGACGTTTGCAGGGGCTCGGGGCTCTCAAGCCCGTTGGCGAGGCTGCGAAAGCCGGTGGTGAAGTCGGCGCCGGCGGCCTCGAGCAGGTCAAGAAAATCAGCGATCAGTTGCGCGTCTTCGCTCCCGACACCAGGCAGGCCCAGTTTCGAGCAAAAAACGCGCAGATACGCCTTCTCGAACCGCTCCGGGAACGTGTTGACGGCGTCCTGCGCCATCTGCAGCCCGCGCTCTTCGTCGGCGTCCAACAGCGGAAGCAGCGCCTGCGCCAGCACGGCCATGTTCCAGTGCGCGATCGGCGGTTGGTTCGAAAATGCGTAGCGGCCCATATGGTCGATCGAGCTGAACACCTGGGCCGGATCGTACTGGTCCATGAAAGCGCAGGGGCCATAATCGATGGTCTCGCCGCTGATGGTGCAATTGTCGGTGTTCATCACCCCGTGAATGAAGCCGACGCCCATCCATTGCGCGACCAGATCGGCCTGGCGGTCCACGACCGCGGTGAGCAACCGCAGCGCCGGCGGTCCATCCACCGAGGTGTCTAAGGGGTGGCGCTGCAACGCGTAGTCCACCAAAGCCTCAAGCACCTCATCGCCGCACTGGGCGGCGAACTGGAATGTGCCGACCCGCAAATGGCTGCTCGCCACGCGGGTGAGGATCGCCCCTGGCAGCACCCCTTCGCGCAGCACCGGATCGCCCGTTGTCACGGCAGCCAGCGCCCGTGTTGTGGGGATCCCAAGCGCCGCCATCGCTTCTGCCACAACATATTCGCGCAGAACCGGCCCGAGCGCCGCGCGCCCATCGCCGCGCCTCGAATAGGGCGTTGTGCCTGACCCTTTGAGCTGAACATCGAACCGCGCGCCGTCCGGTGTCGCCGCTTCGCCGAGCAGCATCGCGCGGCCATCGCCAAGCCGTGGCACGAAACCGCCAAACTGGTGCCCCGCATAGGCCATCGCCAAGGGCTCGTGGCCGGGCAGGGGCGTGTTGCCCGAGAAGAACTGAGCGAGGGCTGCCTGATCGTCCGCCAACGGCGCAGGAACAGTGAGCCGCTCTCCCAGCGGCTCATTGTAGGCGAGCAGCTCCGGCGCCGAAGCGCCGTAGCCCTGAACGGCACTATGAAGCACCTGCGGCAAAGACCGGTAGGACATCTCCCACGCCGGCGCGGTCGTTGCTCGTGCACCTGTCGGCAGGTCCTCAGTCAGGGTCGATGGGCGTGTCATAGCTGGCGCGGCACTCCTGCGCGGGTGGCTTCATTCAGCGACAAATGGGGGCTGGTATGCGTGGCTGCGATGCATGGCTGCCATGCGCATTTGACGGGCGAGGCGGCTTCATTTTTGTCACTTTTGAAAGATGTCACGCAGCACCGTATCGCATTCGGCGGATGCCGAGTAGCTTTACACCCACCGCTCACATAGCGACCACCTGATGACACGCCAACTGTTACCCATCGCGGCCCTGCTTGCCGGCTCTGGCCTCCTGTTTTTTGCAGGCGGCCTCAACGCGCTCCTCTTGCCCTTGCGCGGCACCGAGGAGGGCTTCTCGCCGTTCTCGCTTGGGCTTCTGGGGTCGGGCTGGGCCATCGGCTTTGTGGCCGGTTGCCTTGTGGTCTCAAAGCTTGTGGCGCGTGTCGGCCACATCCGCTCGTTCAGTGTGATGGCCGCGCTCGCCTCCTTGGCCGTGTTGGCGTCGCTGCTGCTGCTCACCCCCTATGCGTGGATCCCGCTGCGCGCCGTCTCGGGGTTCTGCTTCGCCGGCGCGGCGATGATCGTTGAGAGCTGGCTCAACGAGCGGGTCGACAAAAAGTCCCGCGGCTCGGTGTTTGGCGTCTATCAGATGGTCAACCTGTCCGCCTCGACCGCCGGCCAGCTCATCCTGACCCTTGGTGACACGCGCGGCTACTTGTTCTTCGTGGTCGCCGCGATGGTCTACATCCTGTCGCTTGTGCCGACGGCCGTTTCCTCGTCACGCGCCCCGCAGCCGCTAGTGGCCACCAAACTCGACATCAAGGAGCTTTGGTCGAATTCGCCGGTCGCCGTCGTCTCGGTGCTGTTGATGGGTGCATCCAACAGTTCGTTTGGGACCCTCGGCGCGGTTTACGCGTCTCAGATCGGCCTGAGCGTCGGCCTCATTGCACTGTTCGTGGCATTGCCTGTCCTGGCGAGTGCTATCTTGCAGGTGCCGATCGGCGCGGTGTCCGACCGGATCGATCGCCGCCTGGTGCTGATTGCCATGGGGATCATCGGCGTCACGGCCGACCTTCTGTTCATCTTCGCCACCGGCAGCTCACAATGGATGCAAATCAGCTTCGCGGTCCTTTTCGGCGTCGCCATCTTCACCATGTACCCGCTGGCGGTGGCGCACGCGAACGACCATGCGCCGCCTGAAGGCTACGTTCGGACGTCCGGCGGCCTTCTGCTGTTGTTCGGCTTAGGCTCGATGGCTGGCCCGCTATCGGCCGGTCTGGCGATGGGCGCGGTGGGCCCGCAAGGCCTGTTCGTGGTCACGCTTGTCACGCACCTCGCGGTCATCCTCTATGCAGGCTACCGCATGACACGCCGCGCGGCGGTTCCCGTCGAAGAGCGCGCCAGCTTTGTCTCAACGCCCACCGCACGCAACACAACGCCGCAAACGTCGGCCTTGCTGGCGGGTGAAGATGAGACGTCGGCGCAGAGCCAGAAAGTCGGCGAGCCCGCCGCTGGCAAGAGCGATCAACCAGCGCCCTGACGGCTTCGCCGGCTGCCGCTCCAAACGATAACGCCGCACGCGCCACCACAGAGCGCGGCAAGCCAAAGCGCGATCGCGTGCATCTCCGCTGAGAAGTCGATGGCGCTGTGGACGCCAACCACGGTGGCAGCGCCGACCGCTGCGAGTGGGAGCTCGAACGCATGACCACGCCGGCTCAACACGGCGCGGGCGGTTCTCCAGCCGGTTACGGCGAGGAGCGCCAGCCAGGCCATTGTCACCGGCACGCCGAACTCGAACGCCAGTGCCAGGTAGGTGTTGTGGGCAAGGTCGACCGCGCCAGGGCTCGCCAACGCCTCGGAGCGGAACGATGGGAAGGCGGCGGCGAACGACCCGCCGCCAAAGCCAAAGAACGGTCTTTGCAGGATGCCGGCAATCGTGTCGGCGTAAATGGCGCCGCGGACAGACCAGTCGGTCTGCAGGCTGTCCAGGCGATCAACGACGCCGTCCCC
>JAHCMG010000282.1 GCA_019192585.1 Devosiaceae bacterium MH13 | reverse complement strand
GTACCCGCCGCGCTCGCCTGCCTCGAAGAGGGGCTGGCGGATGGCGGCGCGCCGCTCGACGTCGACATTCTGGCGATCGGCCACGCCCATATGGACCTCGCCTACCTTTGGACTGTCACCCAGTCGCGGCGCAAATGCGGGCGCACCTTCGCCAACGTTCTGGCGATGATGGACGCCTTCCCCGACTACACGTTCACCCAGTCGCAGCCGCTGCAGTACCAGTTCACCAAGGAGGACTATCCCGAACTGTACGAGCGGATCCGTGGCCGCATCGACGAGGGCCGCTGGGAAGTGCTTGGCGGCATGTGGGTCGAGCCCGATTGCGTGATCACGGGTGCTGAAGCGTTGGCCCGGCAGATTGTCTATGGCCGCCGCTGGTTCCGCGACGAGTTCGGCGCAGAAACCGAAACGCCCTGTCTGTGGCTGCCCGACACGTTCGGCTTCACCTGGTCGCTGCCGCAATTGACGCAGGAAGCGGGCCTGAAATGGTTTGTCACCAACAAGCTCAACTGGAACCAGTACAACCAGATGCCCTACCAGCTGATGTGGTGGCAGGGGCTTGATGGTTCCAAGGTGATGACGCACTTCCTCACCACCCCGCGCCAGGTGCAATATTTGCCGCACGCAACAACCTACAAAGCCGAACTGACTGCCGAAGAGGTGTTCGGGACCTGGGAGAACTTCCGCCAGAAGCCGTCCCACAATGAGCTGATCATGGCGTACGGCTATGGCGATGGCGGTGGTGGCCCGAACCGCGAGCTGATCGAAACGCTGCACGCCTATGAGGGCATGCCAGGCGCGCCACGCCTGCGACCTGGCACGGTGCGGGAGTTCTTTGAGAATGTCGAAGCCGACCTTGATGAGGTGACGCTGCCGACCTGGAACGACGAATTTTACCTCGAACTGCACCGCGGCACGCTGACAAGCCAGGCCCGCGCCAAATGGCACAACCGAAAGTGCGAAGTGCTGCTGCATCGGGCGGAGTTTTTGGGCGCGCTGGCCCATCTGGCGACTGGCCATGCCTATCCTGCAAAAATGCTGCGTGAAGCCTGGGAGCTGGTGCTCCTCAATCAGTTTCACGACATTCTGCCCGGCTCCTCGATCACTGAAGTGTACGAGGAGACGATGGCCGACTACGCCAAGGTTCGGCACAGCGTGCAGGCAGCCATCGATGGCGCGATCGACGCGCTGGCCGAAGCGATGCCGCATGACACACGTGCCCTCGTGATCAACGCCCAACCCTTTGGTGGCGGGCGCACAGGCTTTATTGCCCAGGACTTAGCAACCGGGCTCATGGATTTGCGCGACCAGCGCAGCCTCCTCACCCAGCCTGTGGACGGCGGCACACTGATCGAAACGCCGATCATCGAGCCCTATTCCGTCATCGCGCTCGGACAGACCGCCAAGCCAGCGAACACCAACACCGGCCTGCAGGCGCGGATGCTTGAAGAGGGCGGCGCCCAGCTTGAGAACTTCGATATCCGCATCACCTTCGCGCCGAACGGCGAGATCGCGTCGATCTGGGACAAGAAGGCCAAGCGTGAGGTCCTGCAACACGGCGAGATGGGCAATCGCCTCCTCGCCTTCGAAGACCGCCCGGTGGTGTGGGACGCCTGGGACATCGACATCTACTACGAAGACCGCTGCGATGTGGTCGATGGTCTGCAAGCCATGCGGGTGGTCGAAACGGGGCCCCTGCGGGCCACCATTGAAGTTGTCCGCGCCTTCCGCGCATCGACAATCACCCAGCGCATCTCGCTTGATCATCGCTCTAAGCGCATCGATTTCGACACGCTGATCGATTGGCGCGAGACCCACACGCTGCTCAAGGCGGCGTTCCCAGTTGCGATCCTCTCGCCGGTCGCGACTTACGATATCCAGTGGGGCAACATGCAGCGCACCACCCACCGAAACACATCGTGGGACTATGCGCATTTTGAATCCGCCGCGCAAAAATGGGCCGACCTGTCAGAGGGCGGCTACGGCGTCGCGCTTCTGAACGATTGCAAGTATGGCTACGACATCCACCACAATGTGATGCGACTATCGCTGCTCAAAAGCGCCACCATGCCCGACCCGATCGCCGACCAGGGCGAGCATCGGATGGTCTATGCCCTGTTGCCACATGAGGGCGACTGGCGGCGCGATGTGCCTCGGGCCGCCTATGACCTCAACAACCCGCTCATTGTGCGGCCGGTCGACAATGCCCAGGGCAAGACACCCTGGCGCCATTTCGCCATGCCGCACCGCTCGAACCTGGTGATCGAGACGATCAAGCAGGCTGAAGATGGCAACGGCATCATCATGCGGGTGTTTGAAAACAACCGAGACCGTGGGCCGGTTACGCTGCAGTTTGGCTTCGATGTGGCTGCAGTCTTCCGCTGCAATCTGCTTGAAGACGTGCGCGAGCCGATCCCGGTGCGCCACAACCATATCGAACTTGATGTCCGCCCCTATCAGATCATCACGCTGCGGGTGATCCCAGCGCTCGCCGGCGGCGGCGTGCCGCTGGAGCTTATCCGGCAGCAGCAGGAGCAGATGCCTGATCAGCCCCCTCACGGGCCTGGCTAGCAACCAGATCCACCAAATGCGCGCCGATGGGCAGCGACGACGTCGCTGCCGGAGACGGTGCGTTGCACACATGGATCGTGCGCGGGGTTTGCCGGATCAGAAAGTCGTGCACCAGCGATCCATCCCGCATCACGGCCTGGGCACGGATGCCGGCCGGATAGTGCTCAAGATCATCAAGCTCCAGCGACGGCGCGTATTTCTGGCAAAGCGCCAGGTAGCGCCGCTTCGACAGCGAATTGCGAAACTCGGCAACCCCGCTGCCAAGGTTCCGGCGAACCAGGCGCCAGAACCCAGCAAACCCCAGCATGGACGCCACATCGCCCCACGCGAGCGAGCCTTTGGGGTAGCCCTCTCGGGCGAAGCCAAGCACCGCGTTCGGCCCCACCGTGACGCTGCCATCAATCATCCGGGTCAGGTGCACACCCAGGAAGGGAAGCGCGGGGTCCGGGATCGGGTAAATCAAGTGCTTGATGATTGCGTTGTGGCGTGCTGCGAGGCGGTAATACTCGCCACGAAAAGGCACGATCTGAAAGTCAACATCGACGCCCGCCATCTTCGCCAGCCGATCAGCCTGCAGGCCGCCGCAGACCACCAGGCTCCGCGCCTCGAGGATGCCCTTGCTTGTCGCGACCGAAACCTCGTCCGGCCCCTCGGCAATGGCCGTGACCTCGGTATCGAGGCGCACCACTCCACCTGCCGCTTCAAGTTCGCGACCCATGGCGCGGGCCATCGATGAATAGTCCACAATGCCGGTGACGCGCACAAACAGCGCGCCGAGACCGGTAATCTTGGGTTCGCGGGCGCGCAGCTCGTCGGCCGTCAGCCGCTCGGGATCGAGGCCATTGTCCCGGCACCGCTCCTCAAGCGCATCCATGCGGGACAGTTCAGCCGGCGTGGTCGCGACCAAAAGCTTGCCACACTGCTCGAACGCGATCTGGTGCTTGGTGCAAAACGCCATCGTGGCCTCAACGCCGACACGGCAGAAGCGGGCCTTGAGGCTGCCCGGCGCGTAGTAGACACCGGCATGGATCACGCCCGAATTGTGCCCCGTCTGGTGCGCGGCGAGCCGGTCTTCCTTCTCAACCAGCGCGACGGATTGCTCGGGGAACCGCTGCGCCAGCTGCATCGCGGTGGAGAGCCCGACAATGCCGCCGCCGATGACCAGATGGTCGAAGCTGTGCGTCACCAGCTGCCCGTGTTGGCCATCGACGCCCAGGGCTCTTGTGGCGGCAAAGGATCACCCTTCTGCAGCAGCTCAATGGAGATGCCATCGGGGGAGCGGACAAAGGCCATATGCCCATCACGCGGCGGCCGGTTGATGGTCACACCACCGTCTTGCAGCGTCTGGCACAGCGCATAGATGTCATCGACCACATAGGCCAGGTGCCCAAAATTCCGGCCACCGGAATAGGCTTCAGATGCGCCATCTTCAGCCGGCCAATTGTAGGTCAACTCCACCATGGGCGCTTTGTTGGCGAGCGCCGCTTCCTCGTCTTCGGGCGCTGCCAAAAACACCAGCGTGGACCGCCCGCCTTCGCTGTCGCGGCGGCGGATTTCCTTCATACCCAAAAGGTTGCAGTAGAAGTTGAGGCTGGCGTCGATATCTTCAACGCGGACCATCGTGTGCAAATAGCGCATCGTCATGCCTTTACGTTTTCTCGCGTGGCTCGACATAGAGCATACCCTCCACCGAACCAAGAGCTGAGCAATGGCGTCACCGTCCTTCACCCCCCGGCATAGCCAGCGCAAATCGCAGCTCGAAAAGGCCGCCTACCCCATCCTGACAGACGATCAGATTGCGCTGCTCGAAAGCGCAGGGGAACGTCGGATCATGCAGCCGGGAGAACAATTGTTCGACGTCGGTCAGGATGAGTACGATTTCTTCTACATCCACACCGGTTCGGTCGACGTGATCGACACGACCGACGGCCACACGGTTGTGACGGTGATGGCCCCCAACTTCATTGGGGAGCTGGGCATGCTCATGGGCCAGCGGACCTTTTTTGCCTGCACAATCAACGCTGAAGCGGACGCGATACGTGTGAAGGTGAGCGCGCTGCGTGAGCTGATCGCGATCAACCCAGAGCTGAGCGACATATTGGTCACCGCCTTCGCCGCGCGGCGTCGTTTGATCCTCGAATGGGGCGAAGGCAGGCTGACGATCTTGGGCGACCCAACCAACAGGACGACTTTACGGCTGTTGGAGTTCGCCACGCGATCCCTGGTTCCCCACCGCTTTGTCGACACAACCAGGCAGGGCTGGAGGGACAGCGTCGAGCACAGCTGCCACTTGCCTGAGGGGCATTGCCTCGCGCTGATTGGCAAAGACGAAGTGCTTGTCGATCCTAAGGCGCGCGATGTTGCCGCCGCCCTCGGTCTCGATCTCGCCGCGAAGGCCGACACCTTGTTCGATGTCCTGGTTGTGGGCGCGGGCCCGGCCGGTTTGGCGGCGTCGGTCTACTCAGCCTCTGAAGGGCTCAACGTGATCGCCATCGAAGACACCGCCATCGGCGGGCAGGCCGGCACGTCGAGCCGGATTGAGAACTATCTTGGTTTCCCGCGCGGGGTATCAGGGGCTGACCTCGCCTATTTGGGCGAAGTGCAGGCGGTAAAATTTGGCGCTCGCTTCACGGTGCCGCGGCGCACGACCAAGCTGTACTGCAAGAAAACGCACTATGACGTTGAGCTTGATGACGGTAACTGCGTGCGCACGCGTGCGGTCATCCTCGCCAATGGGGTCCAGTACCGCCGGCTCCCGCTCGACCGGCTCGAACAGCTCGAAGGCCATGGCGTCTACTACGCGGCCACAGAGCTCGAAGCGCGGTTTTGTAAGAACACCGAAGTGGTGATTATCGGCGGCGGCAACTCAGCAGGCCAAGCGGCGATGTTCCTGTCGCGGCACGCCAAACACGTGCACCTGCTGGTGCGCCGCGATGGCCTGTCGGAGACCATGTCATCTTACCTGTCGACCCGCATCCACAATGACCCTTCGATCACGCTATGGACGCACTCCGAAGTCTGCCAACTCGAGGGCGATACCCGCCTTCAGGGCGTCCGCATCCGCGATCGGCAAACGGGTGATGTTAAGAGGGTGGAAAGCGAAGCCCTCTTCATCATGATCGGCGCGGCACCCAACACTGGCTGGCTCGATGGCCAGATCGACCTTGATGAGAAGGGCTTCATCAAGACCGGTGGGGATGTGAACCTCGAAACCCGAGGCTATGAAACGTCCCTAACCGGCATTTATGCCGTGGGCGATATCCGCTCGGGCTCGGTCAAACGTGTGGCCTCGGCGGTGGGCGAAGGCTCTGTCGTCGTGTCTGCCGTGCACAGCTACCTTGCGCGGTCGGTGGACAGCTGAATTAGGACGCTGAAGCAGCCCCGACTGCCATCACCTCAATCTCGACGACGAACTCGGGCCGTGTGAAGCCCGAAACGATGATCAAGGTTGAAGCCGGCAGATCAGGCACATCGGCCAGCCATGCATCGCGTGCCGCCATATAGCCCGCCATATGCTCCCGGGCGGTGACGAAAGCTGAGATGTGGCACACATCGGCCCGCGTGAGACCGCCGGCAGCAACGATCGCATCGATGTTCTCGAAGATGATGGCCGCCTGCGCTTCAGCACCGTCTGGCACAGTGCCATCGGTGCCCAAGGCCAGCTGGCCTGAGGTTCGGACCAGCGTTTGCCCCTCGGGCACCGCCACGCCATGGGCGTAGCGGGCAAAGGGCGGGGGCAGTTCGGCGGGGATAAGGGATCGAAAGGTCATGGCCAAGCATGGGCCAGCCAGCGAAGGCAGCGCAAGTGGTCCACTGCCCAGCAGAGCGGCATACCTGGTAGGCACCATGCCCAAGGCTCAAGCAATCCGGTGCACAGCCCAAAAAACAGGCGGTTACTGATTGACAGAGGGGCCGCCCCCGGCTCCACTGATGGCAACCCGACCCCTTGGGGTCGGCGATCCGTTGGTGCGCGTGCCGTGCCGCCGGGTCACGGGCTGGGCGGCGCCTGCCCCAACCGCGTGATTAACCCCTGGCGCGTCCGGCACAGCCGCGAGCGCCGCATAGTGGAGCTTTCCATGACCGTTTCTTCCTCATCCAGCACCTTCCGCAAAACGGCGACCGGCGCCGCGCTGCTTGCAGCGACGGCCCTGACGGTCGGTGCCGCAGCGCCCGCCCTCGCCCAAGATCTGACGCCGGTAACCTTCCAGACCAACTGGGTCGCCCAGGCCGAGCATGGCGGGTTCTACCAGGCGGTTGCCGATGGCAGCTACAATGAGTGCGGCTTGGATGTGACCATCAACCCCGGCGGCCCGCAGGTGAACGGCACGGCGCTGCTGCTCGCCGGTCGCGCGGATTTCTACATGGGCGATCACCTCAGCGCGATCTTCGCGCTGACCGAGGGTCTGCCGCTGGTCAACGTCGCTTCATCGTTCCAGAAGGACCCGCAAGTCATCCTCACCCACCCCGGTCGTGTGGGCAGCTTTGCTGAGATGACGGACCTGACGATGATCGTGCAGGACAATGCCACCTACTATGAGTGGATGAAGTCGGCCTACGGCTTCACCGATGAACAGCGCCAGACTTACACGTTCAACTCCGGCCCGTTCATCGTCAACGAAGATTCCGGCCAGCAGGGCTACCTGTCATCCGAGCCGTTCGCGGTTGAGCGCGAAACTGGCTGGGCGCCGGACGTCTACCTGATCGCGGACGCAGGCTACAACGCCTATTCAACGACCATTCAGGCCGTGCAATCGACCATCGAAGAGCGCCCCGAAGTCGTGCAATGCTTCGTCGATGCCTCGATTAAAGGCTGGTACAACTACCTGTACAACGACAATTCGGCGGCCGATGAGATGATCAAGTCCGACAATCCGGACATGACGCAGGAAGCCATCGATTACGCCATCGAAGTCATGCTGGCCCAGGGCATTGTCGACTCCGGCGACGCACTTGAGCTGGGCGTTGGCGCGATGACCGACGAGCGCATGGCCGACTTCTACGCCAAGATGGTAGAAGCGGGCGTTGTCGAGCCCGGCCTCGATATCTCGCCGTCCTACACATTGGCCTTCATCAACAATGGCGTCGGCATGGACCTCAAGCCCTAAGCGGCGCTTTGCAAAGACGCGCGCGGCGCCGCTTCAGGCGCCGTGCACCACCCCGCTACGCCCCCCGCCTTGGAGCACGCCGAACCGTGAATGTCGCATCCCAACCCGCCCTTGAAGGGGCCGCACCGATTGATCGTTCGGCGCGCGAAACGGTTCTGCGCATGCGGCAGATCGACAAAACCTTCAGAGGCGGCGTGGTCGCGCTGCACGAGATGAACCTCGACATCCGCAAGGGTGATTTCATCTCGCTTCTCGGCCCCTCGGGCTGCGGTAAATCCACCGCGCTGCGGCTCATCGCGGGCCTCATGCGGCCGACCGCGGGCCGGATCGAGTGGGAAGGCGGCGGCGGCAAAGATGACCTTGGCGTCGTCTTCCAAGAACCGACTCTGATGCCCTGGGCCACGGTCGAGCAAAACGTTTGGCTGCCCTTCCGGCTGCAAGGCAAGAGCCTTGGATCGTGCCGCGAGAAGATTTACGAAGCCCTCGCTTTGGTGGGCCTCGAGAATTTCGGCAAAAGCTATCCGCGCGAACTGTCGGGCGGCATGAAAATGCGGGTCTCCATCGCCCGCGCGCTCGTCACCGACCCGCGCATCATCTTGATGGACGAGCCGTTCGCCGCGCTCGACGAGATCACCCGGCAAAAGCTCAACGATGATCTTTTGAACCTCAAGGCCAAAACCGACGCCACCGTCGTATTCGTGACCCACTCGGTGTTCGAGAGCGTGTTCCTGTCCGACCGCATCGTCGTCATGGCGGCGCGCCCGGGCCGCGTGGTCAAAGAGATCGAGGTTCCCGAACCCTATCCGCGCGGCATCGAATGGCGCACCTCGCCGACCTACGCGACCATCGCCCGCGAAACATCAGACACATTGCTCGGCACGCTGTCGCCGGGTGCGGAGGTTCATTGATCCATGGCCGCTGTCGATAGCTCCCCCTCGGGCGCCCCCGCCCCGCAACTGTCCGATATCTCGCACGCGGTCGATCTCGAAGAAGAGCAGATCGCCCGCCGCAAACGCGCCGAAGAGATCGGCAAATGGGCGCTGCCGATCATCGTCATGGCGGCGGCCATCTGGTTCTGGGATCGGATCGTCGTGTGGAACGAAATCCCGCACTTCATCTTGCCGCGCCCGGGCCTTGTCCTTGAGACCCTGTGGGCCGACCGTGCGATGCTGTTTGAGAGCCTTTGGGTGACTGTCAAAATCACCGCGCTTGCCCTGCTGGTCGCCGTGGTCGGCGGCGTTGGGCTGGCCGTCCTGTTTGCGCAGAGCAAGTTCGCCGAGATGTCGTTCTCGCCCTTTGCGGTGATCTTGCAGGTGACCCCGATCGTTGCGATCGCGCCGCTCATCTTCATCTACATTGAGAGCAAGCTAGTCGGACTGTTGCTGTGCGCCTGGATCGTCGCCTTCTTCCCGATCCTCGCCAACACAACGCTCGGCCTCAACTCGGCCGACCACAATCTGCGCGACCTGTTCCGGATCTACCGGGCGAGCCGTTGGCAGCGTCTGATCTATCTGCAGCTCCCTTCCGCCCTGCCCTATTTCCTCGGCGGGCTGAAAATTGCCGGGGGCTTGGCCCTTATCGGCGCCGTGGTTGCGGAGTATGTAGCGGGCAGCGGTGGGATCGATTCGGGCCTGGCGTTCCGCATTCTTGAAGCGGGCTATCGCCTCAACATCCCACGCATGTTCGCCGCGCTTATTTTGATCGCGGGAACGGGTGTTTTGATCTATGCGCTGACGTCATTGACCAGCTATCTGCTGCTGCGCAAATGGCACGAGAGTGCCCTCAAACGGGAGCAATGAGTGCAACGGCCTTTTTCACTACCCCCCGGCCCCGTCACACTCGACAACCTTACCGTTCCCGGTCCTTTTGTCGGCTCCACTGAAGCGCTTGTCACCACATCGGTGACGATCGCCGATGGGACGTTCACAGACACGCCCGCCGACACCCGCGTCGATGCTGGTGGCCGCATGGCGCTGCCCGCCTTCACCGATATGCACACCCATCTCGACAAGGGGCATATCTGGCCGCGCCAACCAAACCCCGATGGCACCTTTGATGGCGCGCTCAGTTCCGTTGGCGAGGACCGCGAAGCCAACTGGTCGGCTGACGATATCCGCGCGCGCATGGGCTTCGCGCTCGATTGCGCCTATGCCTATGGCACCAAAGCCATCCGCACCCACCTCGATTCCATCGGCAAACAGACCGACATCTCGTTCGGCGTTTTCGAAGAGCTTCGTGACGACTGGAAGGGCCGGATCGATCTGCAAGCTGTCTGCCTGGTCGGCGGTGACCATATCGATCCCGAGGGCGAAGGCGCCTATGGCCACGTGGCAGATGTGACCCAAAAGGCCGGCGGCGTTTTGGGCTATGTCCCCTACCCGATGCCGGACATCGAAGCCCGCATCGAGAATTTCTTCCGCATCGCCAAAGCGCGCGGCATGGATGCCGACCTGCATGTCGATGAGACCGGCGACCCCAGTGTCAACACGCTCAAGATCATCGCCCAGAAGGTGATCGAGACCGGCTATGACGGCGCTGTGGTGTGCGGGCACTGCTGCTCGCTCGCCGTCATGGCTGAGGCGGAAGCGGACCGGACGATGGACCTCGTCGCCCAGGCCGGGCTGAACATCGTCTCGCTGCCCATGTGCAACCTCTACCTGCAAGATCGAGGCGACGGCACGCGCACCCCGCGCTGGCGCGGCGTGACACTGGTGCACGAGCTTAAAGCGCGCGGCGTCCGTGTCTCCTTTGCGTCTGACAACACCCGCGACCCGTTCTACGCCTATGGCGATCTCGACATGGTTGAGGTGATGCGCGAGGCCACACGCATCGCGCATCTCGATCACACCGGCGATGATTGGGTGACGGCCTTCACGACCACGCCAGCAAGCGTGTGCGGCTTCGACGATGCCCCGTTCGCGCCCGGCAGCCCCGCCGATCTGGTGGTCGTCGCCGCCCGCACCTGGAACGAATTTCTATCCCGTCCTCAAGCGCACCGGACCGTTATCCGCAACGGCGAAGCGCTCGACCTCGCGCCGCCAAGCTACGCGACGCTTGACCATCTCATGGAGCCGTAAATGACCCCCGAAAGTGCCGCCGTCCGCGAAGCCCTGGCGCATATGGATATCGACGACAACCCGGCCACTTTGAAGCAGAAGAGCCGCGACTTCTTTTGGTACTCGCCGGTGCTTAAAGAGAAAATGGACCACCTGGTGGGTGACTTCGTGGTCGCGCCGCGCTCCGAGGAAGAGGTGATCGAGGTCCTCAAGACCTGCTTCGCCCACAATGTCCCCGTCACCACCCGGGGCGCGGGCACAGGCAATTACGGCCAGGCGATGCCGCTGCGCGGCGGCGTGATCATGCACATGAAGAACATGACCAAGGTGAAGGAGATTCACCCCGGCCGCGTGGTGGTGGAGCCCGGCAAAGTGGTGCGCGACCTCGACGCGGAGACGCGGGCCCATTCGGGCCAAGAACAGCGTATGATGCCGTCCACCTACGGCACGGCCACTATTGGCGGCTTCATCGCTGGCGGCTCGGGCGGCATCGGGTCGTGCCGGTGGGGCGCCCTGCGCGACCTTGGCAACATCCTTCGCATCCGCGTGGTCACTATGGAAGCGGAGCCGCGCATTTTGGAGTTCACTGGCGAAGATCTCGCCCGCGTCTCCCACGCCTACGGCACCAACGGCATCATCACCGAAGTCGAGATGCCGCTTGCCCCGGCCTATGATTGGATCGAGTTCGCCGTCGGCTTCACCGACTTTATGGACGGCGCCCGCTTCGCCTACGATCTGGCCCACCAGGACGGCATTCTGTGCAAGCTGATCACGCCGATCGAAGCACCGATCCCCTTCAACTTCTTCAAGCGCTTCAAGGGTCACGTGGCCGAGGACCAATCCATGGTCATCGTCCTCGTCGCGCCGCACTCACTTGATGGCTTCAGCGCGTTCCTCGACAGGCAGGGCGCGCCGGACATCATCTACCGCTCTGACGCCTCCACGTTCGAGCGGACGCCCGGCCACCTCGCTGAATACACCTGGAACCACACCACACTGCGGGCGCTGCAGGTCAAGCCATCGGTCACCTATCTTCAGGTGCGCTATGGCGGCGAAGACCCGGTGGCCCAGGTGGCGCGCATCCGCGAGATCTTCGGCGCCGAGGTGCTCCAGCATCTCGAGGTTATGCGCGAAAATGGCCGCATCATCTTTGCCGGCTTGCCGATCGTTGACTTTTCGACCGAGGAGCGCCTCGACGAAATCATTCGCCTGCACGAGGACGAGCAGTGCCTGATCTTCAATCCGCACCGCTACACGCTCGAGGAAGGCGGCCGGCAGAAAACCGATGATCGGCAGCTGAAGTTCAAGAAAGAAGCCGATCCAAAGGGCCTTCTCAACCCCGGCAAGATGATCGCCTGGGATGATCCGGACTTCAGCTATGACAGCATGTACGCCTACCCGCACATGAAACAACCAGACGAGAGCGAAGCGGCTTAGCCAACCCGCATCGCGGGGGACTTCACACGGGGGACACGGATGGCGTCATCGGCCGGGGACACGGTGAACGCACAGCGCAAACGGGCCATGGTGGTCTTCGCACACCCGTGCGAGGAGAGCTTCAGTGCGGCCCTGCATACGGCCACCGTCGAGAGCCTCCAGAAGGGCGGCTGGGAGGTCGATGATTGCGACCTCAACGCAGAGGGCTTCAACCCCATCCTGACGGCGCAGGAGCGGCGCGGTTACCACGATCTCGACACCAACCAAGACCCGGTGCGCGGCTATGTGGATCGGCTGCACGCCGCCCAGGCACTCATTTTCGTCTTTCCGGTTTGGAACTTCGGCTATCCAGCCATTTTGAAGGGCTTTTTCGACCGGGTCTTCCTGCCCGGCGTGTCCTTCAAGATGGTCGACGGCCAAGTGCGCCCAAACCTCACGCACATCCAAAAGGCCGCCGCGGTGACCACCTATGGCGGCACGCGCTTGCGGGCGATGCTCTGTAACGACCCGCCCCGCAGCTGCCTCACCCGCCCCGTTCGCTACGTTTTGGGCGGCACGCGTATGCATTACCTCGCACTTTACGACATGAACCGCGCCTCGCAAGAAAAGCGGGCATCATTCTTGCAAAACGTTCGCCACCAGATGGAGAGGTTCTGACCCGCAATGAAAGCGTTGATCGTTTACTGCCACCCCAGCGCCGGCAGCTTCAACCATGCAGTGCTTGAAACCATCCTGACCGAACTGAGATCCCAAGCGATCGAACACCGCGTCATCGACCTTTACGCCGAACGGTTCGACCCGTGCATGTCGCTCGACGATTGGACCGAATACGAAGACACAAGTTGCAACACGTCCCGCATCGCCCAACATGTCGAAAGCCTGCGCTGGTGCGATAGCCTGGTGTTTGTCTACCCCACCTGGTGGTTCGGCCAACCGGCCACTTTAAAAGGCTGGCTCGACCGCGTGCTCGTGCCCGGCGTCGCCTTCAACATGCCGACCGATGAGACGCCGCGCATCACCCACTCGCTGCGGCACATCAACCGGCTGGGCGTTTTCACAACCTGCGGCGCGTCCTTCTGGCTGACAAAGGCCATCGGCTCGCCGGGCAAAAGAGTACTTATGCGCGGCCTGCGCACCTGCCTCGCCACGCGCGCAAAAACGGCTTTCGCCGCGCACTACCTGATGGACAGCTCAACCGAGCGCAGCCGCGCCCGCCACCTTGAGCGCGTGCGCACCAAAACCCGCAAACTGTTTGGCATACCTGCCCGCAAACCGGGCATGGTGGGCGGTTACCCAGAGAAGGTGGAGCAAACCGCATGAGCCCGATCCCGGTTCTCGATTACGCACTGTTCGGCGGCGACACCAAGGGCGAGTTCGTGCGCGCCTGGGGCGAAGCGGCACGCGGACCGGGGTTTCTGGTGGTGGCCAACCATGGGGTCGATGGTGCCTTGATCCGCGCCATGTTCGACGCTGCAGACACGTTCTTCGCGCAGCCCATGGAGGCGAAGAGCAAGGTATCGATCGACCAATCGCCTCACAATCGCGGGTATGCGGGCACCGGCTCCGAAAGCCTTGATGAGGCTAGCGGGCTGATGGACCAAAAAGAGGCCTTCAACATGGGCCTCGACTTGGCGCCCGATGACCCTCGCGTGCTGGCCGGTGAACCCTACCGGGGCGTCAATCTATGGCCCGATGTGCCCGGGTTCAGCGAGACCTTCCGCGCTTATTTCGACGCGGTTTTGGATTTGGGGCAGAACTTGCATCGAGCAATCGCTCTCGATCTTGACCTGCCGGAGGACTATTTCGCCGGCCATTTCGATCAATCCATGTCGACTTTGCGGGTGCTGCGCTACCCGCCGGTCTCCACTCCGACACCCGATGAGATCGGCGCCGGCGAGCACACAGATTATGGCTCGATCACGCTTCTGGTCACCGACGGCACGCCTGGCCTTCAGGTGAAGCCACGCGATAGCGACGAGTGGATCAATGTCCCGCACGTCGAGGGCGCATTTGTGGTGAACATCGGCGATCTTTTGATGCGCTGGACGAACGATACCTACGTCTCTAACCCGCATCGGGTGCAGCGCCCGCTGCGCGAGCGGCGCTCGATCGCCTTTTTCATGGATCCCAACCCCGATAGCCTCGTCGAGAAGCTGCCCACCATTGCAGGTGACCCGCACTACCCGCCAATCCTGGCGCACGAGTACCTGACCTACCGGCTGACGGCGACCTACAGCCAGAAACACCCCGGAAACGCTGCATGACACGCCGCTACCGCTGGGCGGATTACAAGACCACAGAGTTTGAGAACCTCGACCCGCAAAAGGTGATCGCGGTGCTGCCCACGGCAGCGATCGAGCAGCACGGCCCGCACCTGCCGGTGGGCGTCGACACCTTTCTCAACGAGGGCATGCTGGCCAGCACCGAGGCGCTTCTGCCCGAGCTCGCGCCACAGCTCGATGTTCGTATTCTGCCCGTGCAGGCGGTAGGGAAGTCGAACGAGCATCTGCACGCGCCAGGGACACTCACCCTGCCCGCGGATGTCGCGCTGAAGGCATGGACCGAGATCGGGCTGTCGGTTGCGCGCGCAGGCGTGCGCAAGCTGGTGATCGTCAACTCCCATGGCGGCAATCTCGATCTCATCTCGATCCTCGCGCGCGAGTTGCGCGTCCAGGCCCGCATGTTGGCGGTGAAGCACCAATGGGGCAGCTATGGCGCGCCAGATGGGCTCTACACGGACGATGAGATGCGCTTTGGCATCCATGGCGGCGACGTCGAGACATCGATGATGCTCCATTTCCACCCCGACCTGGTGGACATGAGCAAGGCCAAGAACTTTCGCTCAACGGCGCAAGCGCTGGCCGAAGGCGCCAACGATGCCATCAAAATTCCGCCCACCGGCATGCCGGCCTATGGTTGGATCTCGTCTGATCTGAACCCAGATGGCACCGTCGGCGATGCATCGATTGCCACCGCCGAAAAGGGCGCTGCAACGGCCGACCACTACGCCCGCAAGTTCATCGGGCTCCTTGAGGATGTCGCGGCCACCGACATCACCCGGTTCGACTAAGCGGCCCAACCGGGGCGCACGCGCCGGCGAAATCTCCAACAAAAGTCTCATACGTTTGACTTTGGCCGCGAAAGCGCCAAACCTCCTAGGTATTGCTCCGTATGAAGCCGGAGCACCCGCCTCGACCGGAGGCCAGGAGAGCCCGATGGCGTTCCAGATCCCGCACACAGGCCCTGCAGCCGAGAGGCCAGCCCCGGTTCCCCGGCGGCCGCAGCGCCCGCGCCTTGTCACCTTTCTGATCAAGCACGCATTCATCGGCTTCACCGGCGGCGTCTTGTTCGTGGCCGCGATGCTGCTCTTCAACGTTGGCAATCTGGCCACGTTGGTGATCCAGTCAGACGTTGGTGTGTTCGCAACCGCGCTCTTGACCTTCACCATCGGGCTGACATTTGCGTCGCTGCAAATGGGCTTTGCGGTTATGTTTCTCGTCGACGATGTCGACAAAGGGCCCCGCGGACCGGCCGATACCTCGACCTAAACGCGGGACTTGAGGCTCGGCGCATTGGAACGCCAGAAACCTTAGCGGCCTTCAACCCCTTCGTTGCGTAAACCAGGTTCCCTCGGCTCAGCTTCATACCGAATGAGATCTCCCGGCTGGCAATCAAGGTAAGCGCATATCTTCTCAAGCGTTTCGAAACGCACTCCCTTCACCTTGCCGGACTTCAGCAGCGAAACCTGCTGCTCCGTAAGGCCGATCGCCTCCGCCAGTGCTTTGGAGCGCACCTTTCTGCGGGCCAACATCACATCAAGGTCCATCACGATTGCCACTACAGAATGCTCGCACTGTCTTCGGCAACCCGCGCAGCCTCTGAAAGCACCGCACCCAATCCCCAGAAAGCGAAGCCGGCAGCCAAAGCTCCGAGACTAGCAGTCGAGAAACCTACCGAGAACACCCGTTCGCCTGGTGGATTTGCAGCCGTTATGGCCAAAACGATCAGCGTGTTGCTCAACGTTCCTATGGCACCGACCAGAACAAAGCCAAGACCAGCGCGCGAAACAAGCGAAGCGTTGGGCTGATCAAGCAGAATGCCCTGTGCCATCCGGCGAAACAGCCGGTAGAGCAACCACATCGTCCACGCGAAGATCAGCGACGGGATGGTCAGTAGAACCAGCGGTATTAGCGCGCCGGGAAGGCTGGCCCTATCGGGGCCGACAAACAAGCTTGCATCACCAAGCGCTCCATTGATCGCGCTCAGCCGCAGCTCCGGAACCAGCCAGGTCATCACGACACCCAAGAGCAAAAGGCCTGCTGCAATCAGCGGAACGTAGGCAATCCGCCCCGCTCGGCGGACGGGTTTAAGCGCGTGGAGGGGTAGGGTTGGCGGGGACATCACTTCAAACACCTGAAATTCACTGTTGCATTTATAAATTAATATAATATTTGAATTTCATCGTGTCCAGCATTTATCAAAAGGAGTGAAATGTTTCTCTCAGCATCCCCCAGCAACCAAACCAAGGATACCAACCGCTCGCGTCTCCGACGGCTTTCCAAGAACGGGCCATTTCCAGGCGTGATTGCGATTGCTGGTGCCTTGGTGGTCGGCGCGTGCAGCCACGTTCCGCTACGCTCCGTTCCGGCCCTATCCGCAATTGATTTTGAAACAACCGAGTTTTCGTCCTTGATGGCGCTGGTGGATCTGCCAGCCCAACTACAACCTCAAATGGACAGTGCTCGTCTCAACGTCGTTCTGACCATCGAAGGCAGCGTTGTTGAAGAACGATCCTTCGTTTTGGTTCAACACAGCGCTGGGTCTGACGCGGACCTTGCTGGCCACACGGTGGACGATGGGCGGCATGCCTTCACCTACAGCTTGGCGCCCAACGATGCTCGTTCACTCGGAGCAATTCGGCGCGCTGTCGCCGCAGCGAAACAAGCAGATCAAAGAGGAAGCCTCACAATGGGCGTGGGTCTTACAGACCTATGCGCCGATGATTTTCTACCGGATGGTCCGCTGTTGGTGGATGTCTTCCTTAAAACCAGCGAGACGGGGCGATATGTTCGCACACTCGATGGTTATGACCTTAGAGAGCTCAGCGAAGGTGAGCTCGTCGACATCATGCCGTGCCTCTAGCTTTGTCTTTCCACGCACAAAAAAGCCCCGCCGGCGGCCGGCCCGGCGGGGGTTCGTTTCTTAGCTAGACGTGTTTGCGTCAGTCGTTCGGGACAACGGTCTGCTTGTAGAGGTGCCAGGTCGCATGACCGATGATCGGCAGCGTGAAGATCAGCGGGAAGAAAAAGAACACCGCCGAAAGCCCAATCGTCAGCGCGATGATCACGCCCCAGATCAGCATCGGGCCGGGGTTCTTCGCCACAGCGTGCACACTCGTCATGATCGCGGTCATGAAGTCGATCGGCCGGTCATGCAGATACGGCACGCCAACCACCGTGATGGCGAAAACCGTGCCCGCAAGCACCGCACCAAAGGCGTTGCCGACCACCAGGAAGGCCAAGCCGCGCGCGGTGAACAGCTCCGCAATCAGCGAATCGAGGCTTAGCTGCGCGAAGAATGACGGGCTGTAGCCAAAGTTCAGCGCGTAAATCACGCGGGCCACCACGAGCCAAACGATCAGCAAGAACGCCAGCGTGAAGCCGTACAGAAACACGTGCGTGACGCCGTGGCGCTTAAACGCTTTGAGGACGTCCCACTCCACGCGTTCGCCGGTCTCGATCCGCCTGGAAATCTCGTACAGGCCCAGCGCCGTGATCGGCCCAACGAGCAAGAAGCCTGCCGCCAGCGGAAAGATCAGCGCGTAGGACTCGGTGACCAGCGCAAACACCGTCAGCAAGAGGCCTGCGGCGAAGTACACAAAACCAAAAAAGGTAGAGAAAACAGCGGCTTTCTTGAAGTCAGCGATCCCCGCATGGATCGAGGAGAACACCGTGTCGAGTGAGATACGGTTGACCTCGGTTGGCGGCACATACCCCTCAGGGATAAAGCCCCCGCCCTGGTCGACACCAATGACCTCGTCGAGCTCACCAATATTGGTCGTTTCGTTCGCGCTAGCCATTGGCAAACCTTCCTTATCGCCACTGAGACCGGGGCCGATAAGGCGGCCCTGATCCAGAAACAAGCGCCCCCGTCGCGCAGCGAGCGCCGCCATTTGCGTGCGCGGAGACGCACTATAAGTGGGCGTTGATTGTCTGCCACATCACCGGATCGGTTCAAGACCGGTAGAATTCCCGACCTTGAAGCCTTGTCGTGGCAGAACACCGGCACCCGATAGGGCCAGTATCGCCAATCCCAGGGCCGCGCCGCGATCTAAATCAAACACCCATACAACTTGTGACCATGCGTAGCCCTACGTGCGCGCTCAACCCAACTGCTGGTGGATAGGGGACATTAGGTAGTTTTGATCCATCGCAACGCGACCAGTGGGCGGATGCTGATTGGTGGGCGGCGATGCGCTGGGCGTCTTGCGCCCTGACTCGCGCCCGTAGAGGCCGACGGCGAAGGCAAACAGCGCAGACAATTCGGACCTGCCAATTCTTCGTCAAGGACGACCCCTATGTCAGCACAAGCCGCTACCGCCTCCGCTGACGCGAGCCCGCAAACCCAGCCATTGACCTACGCGGATGATGCCATCCGCCTGTTCACCCTTGGAACAGTGGCCTGGGCCTTTATCGGCATGACGGCCGGCGTTTTCATCGCCGCCCAGCTCGCGTTTCCCTGGCTGAACTTCCATGAGTGGATCAATTTCGGGCGTTTCCGCCCGGTCCACACATCGGGTGTGATCCTTGGTTTCGGTGGCAACGCGCTGCTCGCCACTTCCTTCTATGTGGTGCAGCGGACCTGCCAGACCCGCCTGTTCGGCCCGCAATGGTTCCACATTGCGATGTTCTGGTCGTTCCAGCTGGTGCTTCTGGCGGCGGCGGCGTCTTACCTTCTGGGCTACACGCAATCGAAAGAGTATGCCGAGCCCGAGTGGTTCTTCGACATCATTATCACCCTGTGGTGGGTTGCCTATCTGGTGATCTTTGTTGGCACACTCATCCGCCGCAAAGAGCCGCACATCTATGTGGCCAACTGGTTCTTCCTGGCGTTCATCCTGGCGGTGGCGATGCTGCACACCGTCAACAATGTCTCCATCCCGGTCTCGCTTCTGTCAGCGCACAGCTACTCGGTCTATTCCGGCGTTCAGTCGGCCATGATCCAGTGGTGGTACGGCCACAACATGGTGGGCTTCTTCCTCACCGCCGGCTTCATCGGGATCATGTACTATTTCGTCCCCAAACAGGCCGAGCGTCCGATCTATTCGTACCGTTTGTCCATCGTCCACTTCTGGGCGCTAATCTTCCTGTACATCTGGGCCGGCCCGCACCACCTGCACTACACCGCCCTGCCCGACTGGGCGCAGACCCTCGGCGTCGTCTTCTCGGTCATGCTGTGGATGCCGTCATGGGGCGGCATGGTGAACGGGATCATGACCCTGTCGGGCGCCTGGCATAAGCTGCGCACCGACCCGATCATGCGCTTCCTGGTGGTATCGGTGGCCTTCTACGGCATGTCGACCTTCGAAGGTCCGCTCATGTCGATCAAAGAGGTCAACGCGCTGTCGCACTACACCGACTGGACCGTCGGCCACGTGCACTCCGGTGCCCTTGGCTGGGTGGCCTTCATCGCCTTCGGCGCGGTCTACTACCTCGTGCCTCGCCTATGGCGGCGCAACCTGCACTCGGTCGCGCTGATCGAGGTCCACTTCTGGCTCGCGAGCATCGGCATCCTTTTGTACATCACCGCGATGCGGGTGTCGGGCATCACCCAAGGCCTGATGTGGCGCACCTACGATGAGAACGGGTTCCTCCTGTACACGTTCTCCGACACGGTCGCGATGCTCAGCCCCTACTACATCACGCGTCTTCTGGGCGGCATCCTGTTCGTCGCTGGCGTGGTGGTGATGGCCTACAACATCGTGCGGACGATCACCGGACCGCTCGTTGCACGCACCTCCTCACCTGCAGCTGCAGCCTCTCCTGAGGCCGGCCTTACACCGGCGGAGTAACGACTATGCTCAACCACGGTATCATCGAGAGAAGCACGCCGCTGATGCTGCTGCTGATCCTGCTGTCGCTGATTGTCGGCGGATCGGTCCAGATCATCCCGCTGTTCAAGGTGGAATCGACCATCGAGCCGGTATCTGGGGTTCGCCCCTTCACCCCGCTCGAGCAGATCGGCCGCAACATCTACATGCGCGAAGGCTGCTACAACTGCCACTCGCAGCAGGTCCGCCCGTTCCGCGATGAGGTCGACCGCTACGGCCACTACTCGCTCGCCGCAGAAGGCGTTTACGAGTACCCGTTCCTGTGGGGCTCCAAACGCACCGGGCCGGATCTGGCGCGGGTTGGCGGCAAATACTCCAACGAGTGGCACGCCGCCCACCTGCGCGATCCGCAAAGCGTGCTGCCAGCCTCCATCATGCCGGCCTACGCCTTCCTCGAGCGCCCGCTCGATTATGGGGGGTTCGAAGCGCACATGGAAACGCTCCGCTTTGTCGGCGTCCCCTACACAGATGAAGGCATTGCCGCGATGGAGGATGACATCATCGCCCAGGCACTGCCGGAAGTCGGCGACTCGGGCGCCCTGCGCGACCGCTACGCCGGCGCCCCGCTCGGTCCCTTCACCGGCAATGATGAAGAGATAACCGAGATGGACGCGCTGATCGCCTATCTGCAGGTGCTCGGCACGATGGTCGACTTCTCGACCTTCGATCCCGAGACCATGCTCCAGGGTCAGGAGATCGGACGATGAGCGCTGAAGCCCTGGTGGGCTACGCCGAAGCGGGCTTCGTCTTGTTCGGCTTTATCGCCCTGGCGGTCTTGTTGTTGCGGGTGATGCACCCCTCGTCAACCGAAGCGATGAACGACCACGCCAACATTCCGTTCCGAGGCGAAGACGCCCCAGAACCGCGTTCCACCCCCCAAGCCTCAAGGCAGAATGACCATGGGTAAGATCGAAAAAGACCCCATCACCGGCCAGTACACCACTGGCCACCAATGGAATGGGATCCGCGAGTTGCGCACCCCGGTGCCAACCTGGTGGATGCTTGTGTGGATCGCCTCGATCGCCTTCGCCGTCGTCTATGTGTTCCTGTTGCCGTCCATTCCGCTCGGTGACCGCACGACGGCGGGCGCGACGGGCTACACGGCACGCCTGACGCTTGAAGCGCGCCTCGAAGATGTGCGCGCTGAGCGCGAGGCCCAAGGCGCCCTTCTGGCCGATGTGGAGCTCGCGGACATCGCCGCTGATCCCGAACTGTCGGTCCTCGCCTTCAATGGGGGCCGTTCGGCCTTTGGCGTCAACTGCATCCAGTGCCACGGCGCGGGCGGCGGCGGCCAGATCGGCCAGTTCCCATCGCTGATCGACGATGATTGGCTGTGGGGCGGCACGCTCGATGACATCTGGTTCTCGATCACCCACGGCATCCGCAACGAAACGCTCGACGCGCGCTTCTCGCTGATGCCGGCTTATGGCGACTTCTACGAGCAAGACGATATCGGCCACCTGGCAGACTACGTCTTGGCGCTGAATCCATCGTCAGCCGAGCATGCGACCCGCGACCAGTTGCCGGGCCACGAGATCTATCAGCTCGAATGCACCGCCTGTCACGGCGAGAACGGCCTGGGTGATCCGATCTTCGGCGCGCCGAACCTGTCGGACGCTGTGTGGCTGTATGGCGGTGAGCGCGAGGAGCTCGTCGCTCAGATCACCAACCCGCAAATGGGCGTGATGCCCGCCTTTGGTGAGCGGCTCGATGAAGCGACCATCAAAATGCTGACCATCTACGTCCACTCGCTCGGCGGCGGCGAAGGCAGCGAAGCCGAAACCGCGAGCCTCGACTAGCGGCTGGGTCATTCGGTCTCAGGGCAGTCACTGATAAGCGGATTGCCGAATAACTGCAGACCGGGCGCTGGTTCATATTAGCGCCCGGTTACGTTTTTGGGGCCGGCATCAGCCGCCCTGCCCAAAGGGGCTCAAGCGCAAGCGCGCAAGCGTGAAACAAGGACAACCATGTCAGTCGTAGGCTACGAGGCAGACGAGTTTCCCGGCGTCAAAAAGGTGTTCCAGAAGTCGGTCTCCGGCCCCTTCCGGCGCCTCAAGTCAGCCATTTTGCTGGCCATGTTCGCTGGGTTCTATGGGCTGGCTTGGGTGCCTTGGGAACGCGCTGGCGACACGCCCAACCAAGCGTTCTTGATGTCGTTTGCCGAGGGCAAGTTCTACGCAGGGCCCCTCACCTTCTGGCCGCAGGACTTGTTCCTGCTGACCCTTGTGCTGCTGTTTTCGGCCTTTGGCCTGTTCTTCACCAACACGATCGTTGGCCGCGTGTGGTGCGGGTTCACCTGCCCGCAGACCCTGTGGACGGACACGTTCCAGTTCGTTGAGCGCTTCTTTGAAGGCGATCGCAACGAGCAGATCCGCCGCGCCAGAGAAGGCAACACAGCGCCGAACCTGATCCGCAAGATCGGCAAGCATGCCACCTGGCTGGCCATCGCCTTCCTCACAGGCCTCACACTGATCGGCTATTTCAACGGCACCTTGCGCACTTTCACCGAGGTTCCGACGGTTACGGTGATGGTTCTGGTCGGCGTGTTCACCGTCCTGACCTTCTTGCTCGCCGGCTTCGCGCGCGAAAAAGTGTGCCTGTACATGTGCCCATGGCCGCGCTTCCAGTCGGCCATGCTCGACCCCGACACGAAGATCGTTACCTACCATGCGTGGCGTGGGGAGCCGCGGGGCAAGGCCAAGAAGAAGGCCGGCGGCGAGCCGCTGGGCGATTGCGTCGATTGCAGCCTCTGCGTCAATGTTTGCCCCACCGGCGTCGATATTCGCAACGGCCTGCAGCTCGGCTGCATCGGCTGCGGGCTGTGCGCGGATGCCTGCGATGG